>CAVBNJ010000096.1:0-8854 GCA_963596755.1 bacterium | reverse complement strand
TTAGAAAGCAAGGCTGTATGCCGATTACAATACCAAAACATGAACCAATTAAAAAAGTGTATGTGGAAATGGTAAGACAGGTGATAGAAAGCGAGGAAAAGAAACATGAAAACGTTGAATGATTATATGAAAATGTCCTATCGTATGGAAATTGTAGAAGATCAGGATGAAGGCGGATTTGTAGTATCTTATCCGGATTTGCCAGGCTGTATTACCTGCGGGGAAACAATAGAAAGTGCAGTAGCAAATGCAGTGGATGCAAAAAAGGCATGGCTGGAGGCAGCTTTGGAGGAAGGAATCGAAATCTCAGAGCCGGATAGCCTGGAAGCGTATTCCGGACAATTTAAGCTGAGAGTACCGCGAAGCCTGCATAGAGCACTGGCAGAACATTCGAAACGAGAGGGAATCAGTATGAATCAGTATTGTGTATATCTTCTTTCGAAAAATGATGCAATGGTTTCAAGAAAACTTTAAGGCGGTGAAAATATGATACAAAAACCATCCTACATTCCGAAAAAGTACATTTACGCCGCCCGCACCGGAAATCTGAAGGCGGAGGCGGTTGGAGTTGTGAAAGGGGAGAAGCATTTTCCGGTTTTTGAGGGGGATGTTGTTTTTAAGCCGCTCACAAAATCAAAACCGCTGTCGACACCGCTTTTTGCCTACGCCGAGGTCTTCTGGTCGTGGGTGATTGGGGCGTATTTTATGCCGGCGCCGCAGTATCAGCTTGCGTTTTGCGAGGGGTATGAGGCGGAGGTGGAGAAATATTATGATTATGGGACGGTTTCGCCGATGATTTACGGGGAAGGAGAGCATCTGCTGAATCTGCTGGAGTTTTTTCGAAAATACCCTGACCCAAGAGTTCACATCAATGATTACGTCAATTACTGCCAGATGTTCTATGATTACACCGAAATCCTCGAATCAGATTATTTCCAGACCCACCCGGAGATGGCGGAGGAGCTGGTGATGCAGATTCTGGTTTCGATTTTGAAGGGAGATCAGAATTATCACTACGAAAACATCGCATTTGTCTGCAGCGAAGACGATAAAATCCTGCGTCTGGCGCCGATGATCGATCATGAGTTTTCCACGTACTTCATGTTCCCGGACAGCATGCCGCGGCAGATGTACTGGTTCGAACAGCTTGCGCGGTCCATTCAGGGGGATGAAGTACAGTCGGGGGAGTTTGATTATCTGACGAACGAAACAGAGCGTCATCTGATGGAAAAGAGTGCGGTGTGTCTGCACAAAAATCTGGTATACATCAGAGAACATTATCCGAAGGTCTGCGCCGCATTTCTGGAAGACTTAAGCAGACTGGAAAAAGATATGAAGGAAGAGAAAGAGCTGTTTGAACTGGAAAAAGGTCCGGGCTACCCCGATACGGCCAATTCAGACGCCTATCTGATCGGCAAAGCACGGTACAAAGACCACGACGAAGAAAAAGCCAGAGAGTATGAAGCGAAATACAGCGGAAAAGAAAAACAGATCAATTTTGAAGTCGTAAACAGCGCAGCAGTTTATGAAATCAAGAAAATTATACAGCAGATGCGGGAAATCCTTGAAAAATAAGCATCCGCAACCGCCAGTTGACACATTTCCAGCCTGATTTGGTAGAAGGCAACCGGAAAAAATGATAGGATCTGAAGCAGAAACAGCCAATCCATTTTGAAAAAAGAAGCAATGGAAGGACTGTGAGCTGCAGCAAAAAAGGTTACTGAAAAGAAAGCTGGAAAACAGGAGAAGAAAAATATGATTTTGGCAGAAAAAATCACAGAAGAGAGAAAGAAAAACGGCTGGTCGCAGGAAGAACTGGCGGAGAAACTTTCCGTGTCGCGGCAGGCGGTATCCAAATGGGAGAGCGCACAGTCCACGCCGGATCTGCAGAAAGTGCTCCGCCTTGCGGAAATCTTTGGTGTCAGCACGGACTATCTGTTAAAAGACGAATTAAAGCCAGAGACCGGAACAGAAATACTGGAATACACCGCAGAGGAGCCATCCGTGCGGAACGTATCAATGGAAGAAGCAAACGCGTTCATGGAATGGAGAAGGAAAACAGCGCCGACACTTGCCGGAGCTGTCGCACTATGCATCATCAGCCCGGCGCTGCTGATCTTCCTTGCCGGACTTTCTGATTCTCACATAGGAAACATAAGCGAAAACATAGCAACGGGAGCAGGCATCTCCGTTTTGCTTCTGATGGTTGCCGCGGCTGTTGTTATTTTCGTATCCTACAGCATCCACGGACAGCAGTATGAATATCTGGAAAACGAGAGAATCGAAACCGCCTATGGTGTAACCGGCCTCGTCCAGGAACGGAAAAAGGACTATGAAAGCACCTTCACCAGAGGAATCGCCGCCGGTGTTACCCTCTGTATTCTGGCAGTCGTCCCCATGTTCGCTGCAATTGCATTCAGCCAGCCGGACTGCGTCATCACAGCCACCGTATCCATTCTGCTGATGCTGGTCGCCGTCGGTGTCTTTTTCATCGTGAGGGTCAGCACCATAAACGGAAGCTATGTTATCCTGCTGCAGGAAGGCGAATATACCCCGGAAGAAAAGCGATACAAAAAGAAAACAGAAGTTTTTACAACCGCCTACTGGTGTATTGTTACCGCCATCTATCTTGCCTGGAGCTTCCAGACGCAGGAATGGAATAAAACCTGGATCTTATGGGCCGTTGCCGGCGTTCTGTTCGGCGGTGTGAAGGCAGTTATGCGGGTAAGAATGAAAGAAAAATAATCCAACCATAGTTTAAAACTATGGCAAACCGCCTGTGGAATGTATTTTGCAGCCGCTTTTTCCAATGATATACTATCCCAAGACGAAAACGAAAAACAATTTGTGGGAGGTATATTACATGAGCACATTACATGCACCATTTCGATATGATTACGTTGGAAGCTTTCTTCGCCCGGCACGTTTAAAACAGGCGAGACTGGATTTTGAGGCAGGCCGCATTGACAAGGCTTCCCTGACCGCAGTTGAAGATGACTGCATCCGCGAGCTGGTTGGAAAAATCAAGGAGATTGGCTATCACGTAATCACTGACGGCGAGTTCCGCAGATCCACCTGGCATCTGGATTTTATGTGGGGATTCAACGGCGTGGAGCACCGCAAAACCGTAGACGGAAACCCCACCTTCAACGCAGAAGCCGCTATGATCGACGATACCTACATGACCGGAAAAATTTCCGTAAAGAACCATCCGTTCGTCGAGCACTTCAAATTTGTAAAAGCGCTGGAAGATGAGAACACCGTTGCCAAACAGACGATTCCGTCTCCTGGACAGTTCTATGCATACTTTACCGGCTCTGAGCTTCTGAAAAAAACACTGGAAATTTACGGAACAGAAGAAGCCTTCGCAGAGGATGTCGTAAAAGCATACGGCGAGTTCGTACAGGAAATTTACGCAGCAGGCTGCCGCAACCTTCAGCTTGACGACTGCGTATGGGGCGGCATGGTAAACCCGAAACTGGCCGTAGAACTGACCGGCAGAGAGGGAGCAGAACTGGAAGCATACAAAGCGCTGATTCTGAAGCTGAACAACGATGTGATTGCACAGGCACCGGAAGATCTCGTGATCAACACCCATGTCTGCCGCGGAAATTATCACTCCACTTATTTCAGCTCCGGTGCATACGACGGCGTTGCAGATCTGCTGTTCGGCGAGGAAAATGTAAACGCATATTATCTGGAGTACGATGATGAGCGCTCCGGCGGATTTGAACCTCTGGCAAAAATCAGCGGAGAGAAAAAAGTCGTTCTCGGCCTTGTTACCACCAAGAGACCGGAACTGGAAGATAAAGCAGCCGTCATCGCGAGAATCCGCGAAGCAGAGAAATACATTCCGCTGGACCGCCTGTATCTCAGCCCGCAGTGCGGCTTTGCATCCTGCGAAATCGGAAACAAACTGACCGAGGAAGAACAGTGGGCAAAACTGAAGCTGGTAAAAGAGATCGCAGAGGAAGTCTGGGGGTAATTGTAAAAAACGAGCAGGGATGCGAAAGAACGAAATCCGTTTTTTTCGCATCCCTTTTTTGCATATTTGGGGATTTCAAATGAGGAGAATATTTCAAAAAATCTGAGATTTTCTATCGCATATCCCCTGCCGGCGTGATAAAATAAATCATAATACGTACGGCAGAAAGAGGGAATCGAGTATGAAATACGCCTACAAAAACGGAAAAATTTTAAACGGAACGAAAGAGATGCAGGTTCAGACCGGCCTTATGATCCTGACAGAAGGAGAAAAAATAGCAGCGATTGTCCCGGAAGAAACGAGGCTTTCCGGCTATACGGAGGTAGATCTGCAGGGAAAATACATCATGCCCGGCCTGATCAACATGCATGTCCACCTTGCGGGCAACGGAAAACCGCAGAAGAAGCAGCGCGACAATGCAAAACTCGTCAAAACCCTGATGAGCAACGGCATTTCCCGTGCGATAGCCTACCGCATGGTAGCCGGATTTGCAAAAGATGAGCTATTGAGCGGAGTTACCACAATCCGGACGGTCGGAGGTCTTGGAACGTTTGACACACGGCTGCGCGATGAAATCAAAGCCGGAAAAAAGACAGGCCCGAGAATCCTTGGCGCCAATGAGGGAATTTCCGTGCCGGGCGGCCACATGGCAGGTTCGGTTGCAATCGCTGCAGAGAGCATCGACGCTGCAGTCGCCCATGTAGATGAGGCAAAACGCGAAAACGTCAACCTGATCAAGCTGATGATCACCGGAGGTGTGCTGGATGCCAAAGAAAAAGGCGTCCCGGGCGAACTCAAAATGGCGCCGGAGATGGTAAAAGCTGTCTGTGAACGGGCGCATGCACTCGGCTATCAGGTCGCCGCACACGTCGAATCACCGCAGGGCGTCCGCGTGGCACTGGAAAACGGCGTGGATTCGATCGAACACGGCGCCAAAATGGATGACGATATGATCCGCCTGTTCAAAGAAAAGAAAGCATTTCTCTGTACGACCCTGTCTCCGGCCCTGCCGTATGCGCTGTTCGACCGTTCGATCACAAACGCAACCGAGGTGGAGCAGTTCAACGGAAACGTAGTTTTCGAAGGCATCATCGACTGCGCGAAAAAAGCAATTGCCAACGACATCCCCGTCGTCCTCGGAAACGATGTCGGCTGCCCGTGGATTACCCAGTACGACTTCTGGCGGGAACTCTTTTACTTCCATAAATATGTCGGCGTTTCCAACGCATTCGCACTCTATACAGCAACCGCCCGCGCCGCCGAAATGGCCGGAATCGGAGCCGAAACCGGAACCATCGAGCCCGGCAAATCCGCCGACCTGATCGTAACCGCCGAAAACCCGCTCGAGGATCTTCGTGCCCTCCGAAAAGTCGAGATAGTTGTTGCACAGGGCCGGAAAATTGACCACCCGCAGGTGAAAATTAATCCGACAGTCGAGGCAGAACTGGATAAATTTCTGGTGGAATAAAGAACAGGACGGAGAAGACAAAAAAGATGGAAGAGAACAAAGAAACACAGGAAAATTTACAGAAAAAAAGAGAACAGGCTCTTGGGAGGCTTCATGCGGAACGGACGGAAGAAGCCCTGTGGGACTGCGTTGTCGCATTTCAGGAGTTTGAATTCCATACCTATTCCGGTCTGCCGTATTCCTACCATATGAAATACGGCAGGAGCGGCACCTATACCAAAGAGCTCTGGATTGACCGCAGGGAGAAAAGCAAAAGTCTTGTCTGGAGTTCTGTCCGGGCTGCGTATGAGAAAGTGCTGGAATTACAGCAGGAGAGCGAAAGGCCAGTCGTAAATCGCCCGAAAGCACTCGGAGATATCCGCGGAATTACGTATATTTATGGGATCTTCTACGAGTTTGCCCTGCTGGAAATGCCGGAGAAGGCGAAAGAAAAACTGGCCCAGCAGATGGCAGAACCAAAATCATCAGAAAAATAAATTTTCAGTCAAAGCAGGACTTGACAACCACGCATTGGGTGATATAATCTAAAACTATCGGGAGCCAAAAAGCACCGAATATAAAAATAAAGCGTAGAAGAGACGAGTAAATCACAGCGAATGTGACAGAGAGAAACCCCGTTTTGTGGTGCAAGGGTTTTAACAGGAACGTGATCGAAGACCAGCTCTGAGCGGCCCCAATCCGGCCCGGTGATTCCGTTATCGTCAAATGAAGTGGTTTGAAAAAACAAAATGGGTGGAACCGCGGTGAATGAAAATACATCGTCCCTTTTGACAGCATAGGCGTGTCAGAAGGGACTTTTTTTTATTGCTCCGCAATGGAAAACGGTTCCCCAAATAGATGCGCCTGCGAAAAATATATTTTAAGAAAGAGGTAAAAGCAAATGATCATCACACTGAAAGATGGAAGTACAAAAGAGTACTCCGAACCGAAATCCATCATTGAGATCGCAGCAGACATCAGCGAAGGCCTTGCAAGAATGGCCTGTGCAGGTGAAGTAAACGGCGAAGTAGAAGACCTTCGTACCGTCATCGACAAAGACTGCAATCTTTCCATTCTGACCTTCAACGATGAAGGCGGAAAAGCAGCATTCCGTCACACCACATCCCATATCATGGCACAGGCTATCAAGAGACTGTACCCGGATACCAAACTGGCAATCGGACCGTCCATCGCAGACGGATTCTACTATGACGTAGACAGAGAGACTCCGCTCACCAGCGACGATCTCGAGAAAATCGAAGCAGAGATGAAGAAAATCGTAAAAGAGGATCTGAAACTCGAGCGTTTCGAACTGCCGAGAGCAGAAGCCATCGCTTTCATGAAAGAAAAAGAAGAGCCATACAAAGTAGAACTGATCGAAGATCTGCCGGAAGACGCAGTCATCAGCTTCTACCGTCAGGGCGAGTTCACAGACCTCTGCGCAGGCCCTCATCTGATGAGCACCAAACCGGTCAAAGCCTTCAAGCTGACCAGCCTTGCAGGTGCATACTGGAGAGGCAGCGAGAAAAACAAGATGCTGCAGAGAATCTACGGAACTGCCTTCACAAAGAAAGCAGATCTGGAAGAGTACCTCCACATGATCGAAGAAGCAAAGAAACGTGACCACAGAAAACTCGGAAAAGAACTCGGCCTGTTCATGATGAGCGAGGACGGCCCGGGATTCCCGTTCTTCCTTCCAAAAGGAATGGACCTGAAAAACGCGCTGATGGATTACTGGCGTGAAATCCACAGAAAAGCAGGATACGTAGAAATCTCTACCCCGATCATCCTGAACCGCCGTCTGTGGGAGACTTCCGGTCACTGGGATCACTACAAAGAAAACATGTATACAACCGTGATTGATGACGAAGATTACGCCATCAAACCGATGAACTGCCCGGGCGGCGTTCTCGTTTACAAATCCGAGCCGCGTTCCTACCGTGATCTGCCGCTGCGTCTGGCAGAGGTTGGTCTGGTACACCGTCATGAGAAATCCGGTCAGCTTCACGGCCTGATGCGTGTACGCTGCTTCAACCAGGACGATGCGCATATCTTCATGACACCGGATCAGATCAAGAGCGAGATCAAAGGCGTTGCCAACCTGATCGACCAGGTTTACAGCCTGTTCGGATTCAAATATCACGTAGAGCTGTCCACCCGTCCGGAAGACAGCATGGGAAGCGATGAGGACTGGGAGCTTGCAACCGAAGGTCTCCGCGGAGCACTCGATGACCTCGGACTTGACTATGTAGTCAACGAAGGCGACGGCGCATTCTACGGACCGAAGATCGACTTCCATCTGGAAGACTCCATCGGAAGAACATGGCAGTGCGGTACCATCCAGCTTGACTTCCAGCTTCCGCAGAGATTCGAACTGGAATACACAGGAGCTGACGGCGAGAAACATCGTCCGATCATGATCCACCGTGTTGTTTACGGTTCCGTTGAGCGTTTCATCGGTATCCTGATCGAGCATTTCGCAGGCGCATTCCCAACCTGGCTTGCACCGGTACAGGTAAAAGTTCTGCCGATTTCCGACAAATATGCAGATTACGGCAAAAAAGTTCTCGATGCCCTTCATGAGGCAGGCATCCGTGCCGAGATGGATACCCGTTCCGAGAAGATCGGATACAAGATCCGTGAGGCACAGGGACAGAAGATCCCTTACATGCTGATCGCCGGAGCAAAAGAGGAAGAGGCAGGTCTGGTATCTGTCAGAAGCCGTTTTGCAGGGGATGAAGGCCAGAGAAGTCTGGAGCAGTTTATCGCTGACATCAAAGAAGAAATCGCCAGCCGCGTAAACCGCCCGATTACTGTTGAAACAAAAGAAAATAAATAATAAAGCATAATAAATCGCCTCCTGGAGATACTTGTTTCTATGCGGATCATCCGCAGAAAAAACAAACTTCAGGAGGTAATTTATTATGCCAGCATTAAGTTGTTCCGCAATGACCTGTGTTTACAATCAGAACGAGCTCTGTTCCAAAGGAGACATCCGCGTAGGCGGAAGCGGAGCGAAAAGCTCCATGGAAACGTGCTGCGAAAGCTTCAAAGAGCGCGGCGAGGGAACCATGTCCAACTCTACCGGCTGCGGCTGCACCAAAATCGGCGTAGACTGCAAGGCACAGAACTGTACTTTTAATGACAACTGCAAATGCGAGGCCGGAGACATCCATATCGCCGGGGACAGCGCATGCAATTGCCAGGAAACGGAGTGCAGCTCCTTCCGCTGCGGCTGCGGAAAATAAACGGGAAAGAAATACGAAAAAATGCAAAAATCAGTATTGACAACAAAGAGTGGGAGTGCTATACTTCAATAGTCTGAGAAAAAGAAAGTAGAGTATCCACTCTCACCCTAGCGCAATCACGCGACTACGGTTCAATATTGATCTTAAGTTCTCTTTGAGAAGAGATTTATGTAC
>CAVBNJ010000095.1:0-8906 GCA_963596755.1 bacterium | reverse complement strand
GTGCATGAAAGTCTGCGGTCTCTTCGAACAGCCGGGGGTAACGGTCGGACTGGCGCTGCTGACCTTCACAGGACAGAATTATGGAGCAAAGAAATACAGCCGGATCAGGAGCGGTGTGTGTGCGGGCATCGTGTTATCGATTCTCGTCAATCTGCCGTTTGCCGCGCTGGAAATTTTTGCACCGAAATTCCTGGCATCGCTGATGCTGAATGATCCGACGGTCATTTCCTACACCTGTATTTTTCTTCCGATCACCGGAATCGCGCTGTTTCCGCTGGGATGGCTTTTTGTATTTCGAAACGCCTGCCAGGGCATGGGAAAAACGGTGCTGCCGATGATTTCCGGTGTTGTCGAGGTTGTGATGCGTGTCGGTGTTGTTCAGATTGCTGTGCCGCATTTTGCTTTCCGCGGCGTGGCGTTTGCAGAGATTTCCGCCTGGATCGGTGCGGGAGCGATGCTGATGGTGACGTATCTGGTGTATCAGGTGCGGCTGTCAAAAAGTGTTTCAAAAGAAGAATAAAAAATCCCGGATTCTGGAAACCTGCCGGAAAAGCAGGAATCAAGAATCCGGGATTTTTACTTTCGAAAGATTTAGTTATTTTCCGCCGGTGTGCCCATGTAATAGAATCCGCGGCATTCGTCCAGATAAACATTCTGCAGTGTTCCGATCAGGGATGCGTCGCCTTTGAAATGAACCAGCGTATTGTTGCTCATGCGGCCGGTGACCAGAGACGGATCCTGCTCGTTGATGCTCTCCACCAGAACTTCCTGAACGGTATGCGTATGTCTTGCCGTTACCTCGCGGGAGATTTCCTGTACTTCGGCGAGAAGACGGTCGAAACGGTCTTTCACGACATCGGCCGGAATCTGATCCTCCATGGCGGCAGCCGGCGTTCCCGTTCTTCTGGAATACTGGAACGTGAAGGCGCTGTCGTAGCGGACTTTACGTACCACATCCATTGTCTCGAGAAAATCTTCTTCTGTCTCGCCCGGGAAGCCGACGATGATATCGGTTGTCAGGGAGACATCCGGCACTTTCGCGCGGATGCGGTCTACGAGGTCAAGGTACTGATCCTTCGTATAGCGGCGGTTCATCAGCTTTAAGATGCGGCTGCTTCCGGACTGAAGCGGGAGATGAAGATGGAGACATACTTTTTCGCAGTCGCGCATCGCATCGATCAGCTCCTCGGAGAGATCCTTCGGGTGGGAGGTCATGAAACGGATGCGTTTCAACCCTTCGATTTTATTAACCTCGCGCAGAAGCTGTGCAAAGGTCATCGGCTCCTCGAGATTTTTTCCGTAGGAGTTGACGTTCTGGCCCAGCAGCATGATCTCTACAACGCCGTCGGCAACGAGACGTTTGATCTCGGCAACGATTTCTTCCGGCTTCCGGCTGCGTTCGCGGCCGCGTACGTACGGTACGATACAGTAGCTGCAGAAGTTGTTGCAGCCGAACATGATATTGACGCCGGATTTGAACGGATATTTGCGGTCCACCGGAAGATTTTCAACGATCTTGTCGGTATCTTTCCAGATATCAATGACCATGCGGTCCTCGGTCATGCATCTTACCAGATACTCCGCAAAGCGGTAGATATTATGGGTTCCGAAAATCAGGTTGACGAAGTGGTAGCTCTTTTTCAGTTTTTCCACAACGAGCGGCTCCTGCATCATGCATCCGCAGAGGGAGATGATCATGCCGGGATTTTTCTTCTTATATTTACCAAGCTGTCCGAGACGGCCGTAGACACGCAGGTTGGCGTTCTCGCGGACAGTACAGGTGTTGTAGACGACAAAATCGGCGTCCTCGGTCTCTACAATGCGGTAGCCGACCGTTTCCAGGATTCCCTCAAGTTTTTCGGAATCGCGGGCATTCATCTGACATCCGAACGTTGTGATACAGGCGGTCAGAAATTCCTTGCCGTTCTTTTTCGCGCGTTCCGGAACGAGCTGCTGTTTTAAGAGTGCCATAAAATAATACTGGCGCTGCGGCTCCGCCTCCGGTGCCGGGAGCGTGATGTCAACATCCATCAGGTCGATACCGGAAACTTCTGCGTCCGGAATGGTTCTGAGATCTATCTTCATATCATATCCTCTTTTCTGATATAGTATATAGTAAAAATGCCGTGAAAAAAGATCCGTCGCGTCGGATCTTATCTGCTTTGTATTTTATCGTATCTGGGGGAAAATAGCAAGGGAAAAAGGCTGTCACAGCAAATTCTGCCCCAAAACCGAAAAATTTACGGTTTTTAGATTCTGAAACAAAATTTCCGAGCCAATTCTTGATATTCGACGAAAATCGAGTTAAAATTACAGCCGTCGTATGCTTGTGCGTGAGATTCGTACTTGTTTCAAAGAGGAAACAAGGGTGGTTTGTGGAAAAAATATGGTCCGTCCCCCGGTTTTCAGGGGGACGGATTTTTTATGCCGCGGACAGAAGCACAGGCAGACAGGAAAAGGGAGGAAACGTATGAAAGTGTACAAAAAAATCATGAATGGCGTGGCCTTTGTCGAGAAACTGATTCTTGTACTGTCCACGATCCTGATTGTCGTACTTACGGTCGGAAACGTTCTGTCGCGTAAGATACTGCATCAGTCCTGGTCATTTACCGAAGAGCTTGTTGTTGCGGTATTTGTCCTGATTACACTTCTCGCTGCAGCGCTCGCTGCCCGTGACGGAGAGCTGGTCAATCTTTCTTTACTGCCGGACCGTCTTTCTCCAAAAGCGAGAAGAATCCTGCTGGTTGTCAATACTGCGTTCAGTGTTGCTTTTACCGCAGTTCTGTTTAAATATGGCATGGACAAGGTTCTGACCCAGTTAGCCAATGGAAAGAGAACCTTCGTGCTGAACTGGCCGGAATGGATTTTCTGGTCCTTCGTACCGATCGGAGCTGCCTGCATGACGCTCCATATGATCGAGTATCTGATTGATACGTTTGTAAAAGCAAAAGAGGAGGGAGAGGAAAAATGATCAGTGCAATTCTTTTTATTTCATTCTTTATTTTCCTGATCCTTGGTATTCCGATTGGCATCTGCCTCGGCTTATCCTCGATCTGCGCGATTCTTTATTCCGGCACATCGCTGACGATTGTTGCCACCAACATGTATTCCGGCATCAGCAAATTCCTGCTGCTTGCCATTCCGTTCTTTGTCCTTTCCGGAAACATCATGGCAAAGGCGGGTATCTCCAAACGGCTGATCCGTTTCGTTGATACGTGCGTCGGTCACAAAAAGGGCGGTATCGCCATCGTGTGCGTTATCGTTGCCTGCTTCTTTGGCGCCATTTCCGGTTCCGGTCCGGCAACCGTTGCAGCTCTTGGTATGGTTCTGATTCCTGCCATGATTGAGCGCGGCGGCTTCTCCGCACCGTTTGCCACGGCGCTGATGGCGACGTCGAGTTCGATCGCGATTGTCATTCCGCCGAGTATCGCATTCGTTGTTTACGCATCCATCACCGGCGTATCCATCGCAGATATGTTTACCGCAGGTATCGTTCCTGGTATCCTGATGGGTGTTGCCCTTGTCATCGTTGTTCTTCTTGAGGCAAAGAAACACAACATTCAGCCGACCCAGAAGAAAGCGACAGCAAAAGAAAGATGGGATGCCTTCAAAGATGCGTTCTGGGGATTCCTGATGCCGGTTATCATCCTTGGCGGTATCTACGGAAGTATTTTCACCCCGACCGAGGCAGCAGCCGTTTCCGTTGTATACGGTCTGTTCGTCGGAATCTTTATCTACAAAGAAATCAAAATCAAAGACCTGTGGGACCTGATGGTAGACTCCGCGAAGACCACCGGCGGCATCATGCTGATCGTAGCAAGTGCTTCCCTGTTCTCGTTCGTCTGCACCAAATTCGGTATCGCACAGGCTGCTTCCGATCTGCTCGGAAGTGTTGCCCACAATCAGTTTGAGTTCCTGCTGATCGTCAACATTATCTTCCTGATCGCAGGATGCTTTATCGATGCAAACTCCGCCATGTACATCTTCATTCCGATCATGCTTCCGGTCTGCAAGGCGCTTGGCTATGACGTGGTTGCGTTCGGTATCGTGGCAACCGTCAACCTGGCGATTGGACAGGTAACTCCGCCGGTCGGCGTCAACCTGTTTGTTGCCATTTCTGTCAAACTGAAAAAAGGAATGGAAGTTACGATCCAGCAGATCTCCAAGGCCGTTATGCCGATGATCGCTGCATCTGTAGCAGTCCTTCTTTTGATTACTTACGTTCCGCAGATTTCAACCTTCCTTCCGAAAGCACTTGCCGGAAAAGACGGTTCCTACAGCGGTACGGTAGCAGCAGCGACCAATTCGGATGCGTCAGACAACAGCAGTCAGACGGGTTCTGATGGAAATAATGAAGATTATAATGATATCGCAGATTACAGCGATCTCGACTGGCCGGAGCAGACCTGGAACTTTACCTGCTCGACCACAGAGACAAGTACCTGGGCTGAGGGCGGACGCAAGTTCGGCGAGCTCATGGAAAAAGCAACCGGCGGCAAGATCAAAGTCAATGTATATGCTGCAGACCAGCTGACCAACGGAAACCAGTCCGAGGGTATCCAGGCACTGATGAACGGAGATCCGGTACAGATTTCCATGCACAGCAACTTGATTTACTCAGCATTTGATCCGAGATTCAACGTCGTTTCTCTTCCGTTCCTGTTCGATTCCGTAGAAGATGCGGATGCAAAACTCGACGGTGAGGCCGGTGAGAAATTAAAAGAGATCCTTTCCGAGTACAACCTGCACTGCATGGGAATCGCCGAGAACGGTTTCCGTCAGCTGACGAACAGCAAGCAGGAAGTAACTTCTGTCGATGATATGAAGAACCTGAAGATCCGTGTGGCAGGAAGCAACCTTCTGATGGAGTGCTACAAACGCTGGGGCGCTGACGCGACCAACATGAACTGGTCTGAGACGTACACAGCGCTGCAGCAGAAAACCGTCGAGGGACAGGAGAATCCGCTTCCGGCCATTGATGCAGCGAGTGTACAGGAAGTACAGCCGTACTGCTCGATGTGGAACGCGATCTATGACTGCCTGTTCTTCTGCATCAACGGTGACATCTACGACAGCATGACACCGGAGCAGCAGGAAGTCATCGATGAGTGCGGCCGCTTCGCAACCGAGTACGAGCGCGAGATCAACCGCGCCGGCGATGACGAAATCATGGACCGCTGGCAGAACGAGAACGGCGTAACCATCACAAGCTACGACGATATGGACATCGATTCCTTCAAAGAAGCAGTGGACGGCGTAGATGAGTGGTACCAGAGCGAACTCGAGAGCCAGGGTTATGATGATGCAAAAGAGCTGATTGATACCTTTACAAAATAAAAAATAAGCAAAATGGGAAATCCATCCGTGTGTATGCGGGTGGATTTTTCCATTTTTATGGATTGTGTTTTGGGAAGAAAATGCGTATACTGGAAAGAGTTTGAAGAGAGAAATGGGGAAGAGCGAATGGAAGACGAAAGAACAGCAGAAACAGCGATCGATGACTGGGCATTTATCCCGATGATTCCGTTCGGGCTTCTGGCGGGGTACTGGGGTGAGATGGAAGTGCGGATCACGGCGCTTGCCGAAGAAGGGTTTCAGATCCGCCTTGCGCATCCGGCATCTGAAGCGCAGAAACAGGAGATGCTGGAACTGGCGTTTTACGATTATGATACGGCGTCTTATCACCGGCTTTCGATCTGCGATGCAAGTCTGGTGCGGGAGAAAAGAGAAACGTTTTTCACAGTTTATACTTTTGCAACAGAACTCGAGGCGTACCGCAGGGAAGTACAGCGCCTTGCGATGCAGTATGGGCGCTATATCCGCTGGAAGACGGAAGGTGACGACGCGGCACTTGCGGAGCAGATGACAGGATATCCGGCCGGGGAGGACGGGCAGCATTTTGAAAGCCTGGAAGAACAGAAACAGGTGTGGTTTGCTTCGATCCAGGAGGATACGTTTCAGGAGATTCAGCGCGGAGCACGGGAAGGAAATCTCTTAAGAAAACCAGAACTGGCACTGGCGCTTGATCGCCCCGAATGGTATCGAAACTATCTGGAACTGGATGCGCCTGCCTTTTTTGCTGCGTATTTTCAGGAAAATCAGATCACATGTACACCGGATTTTCAGCCGGATCGCCTCTATTTCGGCAATGCCTTCTGTCCGCATCTCTTCCCATCCGGGCATCTTCTGCAAAACCTGATCGAAAAAGCCCGCCGGGAACACTTCGCCGTGACACTGGTCTTTCCTGTTCTGCATGAGAGAAAACGCCAGGAGACGGAACATCTGCTGGAAATGCTGGATGTCTGGTGCGGACAGCATCGGGAGACACTGGAAATAGTCGCAAACGACTGGGGAACGGCAGCTTTGGCGGCAGAGCGGAAACATGTTGCCGTATGTCTTGGTATTCTGCTGAACAAACGGAAAAAAGATCCCCGCATGAAGTATAAGCAGGGAGACTGCGCACTGTTTCAGCAGAACAGTCTGAACGCAGCATTTTACCGGGACTGTTTAAAAGAAAACTTTGGAATCGAGCGGTACGAGTGGGAGAGCTCCGGCTGTCCGCAGGTATTTCCAACAGGAAAAAACAGCCTGTATTTCCCTTTTTACCAGACCAATACCTCGCAGCACTGCACCCTGTACGCAGAATGCGTTAATGGAAGCCGCGGTGCACAGAAACAGGTGGAAGACTGCCCGCATTACTGCGAACAGCAGGCATTTCTCTACCCGAAGCATCTGCAGATGGTTGGAAGATACAATTCGCTTTTTGCGCTTGATCCGGCGCTGCTTCAGAATCCAACAGAAATGGGACGGACATATGCCGCCAAAGGGATTGACCGTTTTGTGCTGAATCTGCCGTAAACAGATCTGCGCAGCTGCGAGACCAAGAGAAAGGATAAAGTTATGAAAATCACAGCAGGACTTGGATCGGTGGACGACTATATCCGCTACGTAAACGCCGGTGCGGACGAGCTTTTCTGCGGCTACGTTCCGTATTCCTGGGCAGAAAAATACGGCACCGTCATGGCGCTGAATCGAAGAGAAGTGCTGAGCTATAACGTACAGATCGGGTCATTCAGTGAACTGGAAATCCTGGCCAAACTGGTTCAGACTTATCAGAAACCGGTGCATCTGACCTTCAATTCCCTCTGCTATCTCCCGGAACAGTACGCCGAAATCGCCGGAATCATACAGAACTGCCGCCGGATCGACTTCGAGAGCTATATCATCGCAGATCCCGCGCTCCTGATCTGTCTGCGGGAGCACGGCATCGACTGTGAGGTGCACTTAAGCGGAGATCTCGGAACCGTAAACACAGCAATGACCGACATTTTTACAAAACTTTCCCCGAAGCGCATTATCTTTCAACGGAAAAATACGATTGCAGAAATGCAGGAAGTAATACGCCATATCCGCGCAGAACGTGCGATGCAGACCATTACAGAGTTTGAAGCCTTTGCCCTCAATGAAATGTGTCAGTTCAGCGGCGCGTTCTGCAATTCCCTGCACTGCGATGAGATGGGATACCTGTGCCGCGTGCCGTATTGGCAGAAACCGGTAAAGAAAAAAACACCGGAACCGCCCGCGAAAAGGGCAGTTCCGGCAGAATATAATTCGCTGGAAGAAGAAAATGCATACGACGAGGACGGCTATCTCTGTGGAGAAAGCGGCTGCGGCCTCTGTGCCTTAAAACAGCTGTCTGATGCAGGAATCACACATTTGAAAGTCGTCGGACGCGGAAACTACGCAGATTTTATGGAGCGTGACATCCAGAATCTGCGTCAGGCACTCAACATCCTTGCTGCAGCAGAAAGTGATGCGGCGTATCGAAAGCGGATGAAAACTGAACTCTTTCCGAACGGCTGCGGTCATCTCTGCTATTACCGATAAGAAACAAGTTAATAATTCACATAATGATGAATCGTTTTCTGCGCCAGATGATACTGTTCCAGCGTCATCGTGATTTTTCCCTTTTTCAAAGAAATTACACCGTCTTCCTTCAGCTTATTGATCGTGCGACCAAGCGTCTTCACCGTAATGCCGCACTCCTCATACAGCTCCTGCCGCGTCTTCTGGATCACGATTTCTTTTTTCTGGTCAATATCCATCAGCGCCGCCTGTTTTAAGATATAGTCGAGCAGCAGAAAGATCGGCGGATAGAAAAGCCGCGCGCCGCGGTTGTAGGAAGAGCGGTACAGCTTGTATGCAATTTTATGCGCCACAAGACGTAAAAGCTGAATATCCTGGCTGATCCAGTCCTCGAAATCTTTGCGGGAAAAATAGACGACCGTCGTTTCGGTCAGCGTTTCAATCGTAACCGATGTCTTCTCCATTCCCGCAAGAATCGTCACCTCGCCCACAAAGTCGATCGGCTCGTTTTTTTCAATCATATAGATATTGCCGTTCTGGAATTCATTGATGACGCGGTGCTCACCCTTGGCGATGATACCGAATTTCTCGAGTTTATAATCTTTCTGGTGAATAATCGTTCCCGGCGGATAAACCCGGATTGTGTAGCGGTTGTGCAGTTCCTCCGGCATATGTTCAAAATACGGCGCCAGTCCAGGCACCTCTTCGATGAGTTCTTCTAATGTCATGATTTCGTCTCCACGTTTTTTTCAGTCAGTGTGTTTCAGCGGTGTCAAAAAGCGTTCGGCAGAAAAATAACGCCCATATCTGTGAGTATAGCACAACTTTTTCGCAGTTTTCAATGATCTGTGTCACAATATCGACAAAAAATGATAATTTTATCAAAAACATCCCATTTGTCCTTTTTTCTGACGGGAAAATCCGCTAGAATGCACTTGTTCGTTGAAACGGACGAAAAAAATAAACCAGACGCGAAAGAGCAATGGTGGAGGAGAAAGTTATGGAAAAGTATGCGTATTCATCACTGAAAAGCCGTATTC
>CAVBNJ010000094.1:0-8962 GCA_963596755.1 bacterium | reverse complement strand
CTTCTTAATCCCGGCCGGAACCACCATTGAAGTATACGCAACCACCCTCCACTATGCACCATGCAATGTGGCAGCCAGCGGCTTCAAATGCGTCGTAGTTCTTCCAAAAGGAACGAACACCGACATCACTCTGGAAGAAAAACATACCCCGGAAGATGAACTGCTTTTTGCCAGAAACAAATGGCTCTTAAGCCATCCGGATGCAAACATCGCCGGAAGCGTAGCAGGCATCAAAGGAGAAAACCTCTCGGTAAAATAAAAAACAGAAAAACCGGGCAAAAACAAAGACTCAGAAATACCGCGCCAAATAAGCGGTTCTGAACATAAAAACAAGAAAACCCAAAAAGGAGGATCTTCAAAATGATCAACAATACACCGGAAATCAAATTAGGTATCGTTGCAGTAAGCCGTGACTGCTTCCCGAACAGCCTTTCCGAGAACAGAAGAAAAGCAGTCGTAAAAGCATACGACGGAGAAATCTACGAATGTCCAATCATCGTCGAGAATGAAATCGACATGATGAACGCACTCGAAGACCTGAAAAAAGCAGAGTGTGATGCACTCGTTGTTTACCTTGGAAACTTCGGACCGGAGACCGAGGAAACCCTGCTTGTAAAATATTTCGACGGACCTTGCATGGTAGTTGCAGCAGCAGAAGAATCAGGCGATGACCTGGTAGGCGGCCGCGGCGACGCATACTGCGGTGTTCTGAACGCAAGCTACAACCTGAAACTGCGCAACCTGCACGCATACATTCCGGAGTACCCGGTTGGCGATGCTGAGGATGTAGCAGCCATGATCAAAGATTTCGTACCGGTTGCAACCGCAGTTGTAGCAGTAAGAAACCTGAAAATCATCAGCTTCGGACCGCGCCCGACCAACTTCCTGGCATGCAACGCACCGATCAAACAGCTCTACAACCTCGGCGTAGAAATCGAGGAGAACTCCGAGCTTGACCTGTTCGAAGCATTCAACAAACACGCAGGCGATGAGAGAATCCCGGCAGTCGTAGAAGATATGGCAAAAGAGCTCGGCGAAGGAAACCTGAAACCGGAAATTCTGCCGAAACTGGCTCAGTACGAGATCACTCTGTTAGACTGGATCGAAGCACACAAAGGCTCCAGAAAATATGTCACCCTGACCGGAAAATGCTGGCCGGCATTCCAGACACAGTTCGGATTCGTTCCTTGCTATGTCAACAGCCGTCTGACCAAGATGGGCATCCCGGTATCCTGCGAGGTAGATATCTACGGAACACTGTCTGAGTTCATCGGAACTGTTGTATCCAAAGACACCGTAACCCTTCTCGACATCAACAACACCGTTCCGAAGGATATGTATGAGAGCGAAATCAAAGGTAAATTTGATTACACCTTAAAAGATACTTTCATGGGATTCCACTGCGGAAATACTGCATCCACCAAACTGGCATTCTGCTCCATGAAATATCAGATGATCATGGCAAGAACTCTTCCGGAAGAAGTTACACAGGGTACTCTTGAGGGAGATATCGTTCCTGGAGACATCACCTTCTATCGTCTGCAGAGCACATCTGACGCAAAACTGCGCGGATACATCGCAGAGGGCGAGGTTCTTCCAGTTGCAACACGTTCCTTCGGAAGCATCGGTATCTTTGCTATTCCGGAGATGGGCAGATTCTACCGTCACGTACTGGTAGAGAAAAACTATCCGCATCACGGCGCAGTAGCATTCGGACACTTCGGAAAACCGTTATTCGAAGTATTCAAGATGCTCGGCGTTGAAGTAGATGAGATCGGCTACAACCAGCCGAAGGGTGTTCGTTACCCGACAGAGAATCCGTGGGGCTAAATCGATCCCAAAGCGGTTCGCTGAAACATAAGAAATAAGTGCAGAAACGCATAAGCAAAAGGGCGGGGCAGGAGGTCTGCTGCCGCCCTTTTTGAAAGAAGAGAGGAGATTCACACATGTATTTTATTGGTGTTGACCTTGGAACTTCCGCTGTCAAACTGCTTCTGATGGACGAGGAAGGAAAGATTGTAAATATTGTATCGAGAGAGTATCCGCTGTATTTCCCGCATCCAGGCTGGTCTGAGCAGAAACCGGAAGACTGGTGGGAGCAGAGCAAAGAGGGAATCCGCGAGCTGGTAAAAGACGTGGACAAATCCCAGGTAGCCGGCATCAGCTTCGGCGGCCAGATGCACGGACTCGTAATCCTGGATGAGAACGACAATGTCATCCGCCCGGCCATTCTCTGGAACGACGGCCGTACCGCAAAGCAGACAGATTATCTGAACAATGTAATCGGCAAAGACAAACTTTCTGAGTATACCGCAAACATCGCATTTGCAGGATTTACCGCACCGAAGATTCTCTGGGTCAAAGAAAATGAGCCGGATAATTTCGCAAAAATCTGCAAAATCATGCTTCCAAAAGATTACCTGGCATACCGTCTCTCCGGCGCATTCGTCAGCGATTACTCCGATGCATCCGGCATGCTGCTGATGGATGTCAAGAACAAATGCTGGTCGAAAGAGATGGCAGAGATCTGCGGTATTTCCATGGACATGCTGCCGGAACTCCACGAGAGCTTCGATGCAGTCGGCACCTTAAAACCGGAAGTAGCAGCAGAGCTTGGTCTTCCAGAAACGTGTAAAGTCGTAGCAGGAGCCGGAGACAACGCTGCAGCCGCAGTCGGAACCGGAACCGTAGGTGACGGCATGTGCAACGTTTCCCTCGGAACGAGCGGAACTGTCTTCATCTCCAGCAACAAATTCGGCGTGGACAGCCACAATGCCCTGCACGCATTCGCACACGCAGACGGCCATTACCATCTGATGGGCTGCATGCTGAGCGCAGCTTCCTGCAACAAGTGGTGGATGGATGAAATTATCCGCACCAAAGATTACCCGGCAGAGCAGGCAAACATCACCAAACTGGGCGAAAATAATGTATTCTTCCTGCCGTACCTGATGGGCGAGCGTTCCCCGCACAACAATCCTGACGCAAGAGGAACCTTCATCGGGCTGACGATGGACACCACAAGAGAGGATATGACACAGGCAGTGCTCGAGGGCGTTGCATTTGCCATCCGTGATTCCTTTGAAGTGGCAAAATCCCTCGGCATCAAGATTGAGAGAACGAAAATCTGCGGCGGCGGCGCAAAGAGCCCGCTGTGGAGACGTATGATCGCAAACGTGCTGAATATCAAAGTTGACCGCATTGAGTCCGAGGAAGGCCCGGCGCTCGGCGGCGCGATGCTGGCAGCCGTTGCCTGCGGTGTCTTCTCATCGGTAGAAGAGGCGGCAGAAAAAATCGTGCGCGTGACAGAGACGATCGAGCCGGAACCGGAACTGGTTGAGAAATATGAGCGCCAGTACCAGAAATTTGCAAAAATTTATCCGACCGTAAAAGATCTGTTCACAGAGCTGCTGTAAAAAGGTAAGGAGCTTGGCAGGACGTGAGCGGCGCGGAACAAAGAGCGCCGTTTGGAGCCTGCAGAAGGTAGGGAATAAGATGAAGAAAGTGGAACATGGGAAAACATTTGACCGGGATGCGGCAAATCCTCCGGCGTTTGAGGTCTTTCACAACACCGAGCTGAAAGGATATCCGGAGCACTGGCATACCGAAATTGAAATTATTATGCCGACCAGAGGCGAATATGAGGTTGTAGTCGGAAAAGAAAACTACGAACTCAAAGAGGGCGACATCATCATGATCAATTCCGGCGTTGTACACGGAATGAAGTTTGTATCTCCGGGAGAGCGGATTGTCATGCTGGTGGAACCAGGCTGTGTGGAGAATCAGGAAGAAATGGAAACGATTTTCCTCCGACTTCCGGCAATCTACTTCAAGAAAGCGGACGAGGAAGACCCGTTCTATCTTTTCCTGCGCAGCCAGATTCTGGAACTTGTGCGGGAATACGATAATGAGGGATCTGTGGTGACGGGCAGAATCTGCAGCGGACTCAAAGAGCTTTTTTCGGAGTTTGGACGGAAAGGCTTTTCGGATGCCAACGCGCAGAACACGTTCGGGGCGATGAAACAGCAGGAATACATAGAGGCAGTCTTAAGTGCCTGCCGTTACATCAATGTCCACTATATGGAAAATCTTTCGCTTGAGGAAGTTGCCGCAGTCAGCGGATTTTCCAAGTTCCATTTTACGAGAATTTTCAAGCAGTACATGAATATGACGTTTTATGAATACCTGAACTCCAAGCGTGTCAAACGGGCGGAGGAGCTTCTGTACGATAAAAAGATGAGCATCACAGATGTGGCAATGAATTCCGGATTTTCATCTTTAAGTGCATTTAACCGCACCTTCAAGACCGTAAAGTCGTGTTCTCCGAGCGATTACCGCAGACAGCGGGAGTCGCTGGTACAGGCTTTGTGGGTAGAGGGATAAAAAGACTTGTATTTCACACTTTACTGTGCTAAAATGGTAGTATTCCAGTGATAAGAAATGAGATGGGGACTTAATTTTCGTACAGGAGGGTTTGAAATGAACAAGAAACTTCATACAGAGGCAGTAGACCAGCTTTTTGAGGCAATTCTGTGTCTGAAAAATAAGGAAGAGTGTTATACATTTTTTGAGGATGTGTGCACGATCAACGAACTGCTCTCGCTGTCGCAGCGGTTTGAGGTGGCGAAAATGCTGCGGGAGAAGAGAACGTATCTGGAAATTTCCGAGAAAACGGGAGCGTCCACAGCGACGATCAGCCGTGTCAACCGCTCATTGAGCTACGGAAACGACGGATATGAAATGGTATTTGAGCGGATGGAAGAGAAAAAGAAAGAAGTGTAAGAAAGATAAGAAAAAGACGGTGCTCACACGGAGTACCGTCTTTTTTCGTCAGTCTTTCTTTTTCGGATCGGATGGATGCGGGCGGGATGCAAGCTCGTCCACCATGTGCTCGATCATCTGCTTTTTGAGATAGACATCGAAGCTCAGAAGACAGATAAAGGAGAAGAGCTGCAGGAATTCCTGATCCTCTTCTGGAGAATCGCCGAACATGGATTTGGTGATGTCGGCTTTTTTTAGGAGATCTTCTTTTACGGCTGCGATCTCATCTTTTTCCATCGAGAAAATCTCATCGTAGATATCTTTCAGGGAAAGGTGGCTGTCCGTGCCGAAATACCGCTCAGTAATCGGGGCGAGCAGGGTCTGGATATCCGTGATCGAGAGGATGTTTTTGAAGTAATAAATAAAAATCAGAAGCATCATATGCTCCGGGGAATACTTCTTTTTGACCGGCGGCGGGAGCAGCTTGTTTTTCGCGTAATTGTTGATCATCGTTTTGGTCAGAACCTTGTCGGATTCAAAACGGCGCGAAGAAGCGAGCTGTGCGTCCATAAACGTGGTCACCTGGTCCATATATAAATCAATATTCGGAATCTCCCCCGGGCGGATGCCTTCGAGAGAATCCAGAGAATTCAGTAAATCATGAAGAATCTTATTTGAGTCTACTGTCATTTGTTATCACCTCACTGTTCCCATTATATAGTTTTCAATACCAGATGGCAAGACGTTTCCGAAAAAAAGTTGGGAGTTACAGTTCACTCGTGTGTTCTGGTAGACAGATTTCATGCTTGCATGAAAATCTGTCTGCAAGAACACACGAAGGGAGCGCCAGAAAATGAGCAAAAAGGAGCTGCGCAGCAGCGGAAAGCGCAGAAAGCGCGGTTTTGCGAATGGCGCGAGTGAACTGTAACGGTTGAGATGCAAACATGCAACGTATGTTCGTTATTGCTTGTAACTTGGGCGGATTTGTTATATACTGAGATGCATGTGAAAAGATTCGAACGATATGAAGGAGAAATAACATGAATCAGACAGAAACAGGATTAAATCCGATGCAGATGGAAGCTGTGGAGCATACCGACGGGCCGCTTCTGATCCTTGCCGGTGCCGGTTCGGGAAAGACGAGGGTACTGACGCACCGCATTGCCTCGCTGATCCGGGACAAAGGAGTCAATCCGTGGAATATTATGGCGATCACCTTTACCAACAAGGCAGCCGGCGAGATGAGAGAGCGTGTCGATAAAATCGTGGGTTACGGCTCCGAGCAGGTATGGGTCAGCACGTTTCATTCAAGCTGCGTGCGGATTCTGCGCCGCCACGCTGACCGTTTAGGCTACGCCAATAACTTTGCCATTTACGATACCGATGATCAGAAATCGCTGATCAAAGATATCATGAAACGGCTGCAGATGGATCCGAAGCTGTACCGCGACCGCGCGATCATGGCAGCGATCTCTGCGGCAAAAGATGAGATGATTGAGCCGGATCAGTACCGGATCGATGCGGGAATTGACTGGAAACTGCAGAAATATGCGGCAGTCTATGCGGAATACCAGGCGGAATTAAAGAAAAACAATGCGATGGATTTCGATGATCTGCTCGTGCTGACCGTGAAATTATTCCAGCAGTTTCCGGAGGTGCTCGACTACTATCAGGAGCGGTTCCGCTACATCATGGTCGACGAGTATCAGGATACGAATACGGTACAGTTCCGTTTTGTGAGTCTTCTGGCATCAAAATACCGCAACCTTTGTGTAGTCGGTGATGATGACCAGTCGATCTACAAATTCCGCGGAGCGAATATCGAAAATATTTTAAGCTTTGAGCACGTTTTCCCGGATGCAAAAGTCATCAAACTGGAGCAGAATTACCGTTCGACGCAGAACATTCTGAACGCGGCGAACGAAGTCATTGCGAATAACCAGGGACGAAAAGCAAAACGGCTGTGGACAGAGAACCCGGAGGGCGATCTCATCGATCTGCGCCAGTTCCAGAGCGGCTTTGAGGAGGCGGAATATGTGGCAGGAGAAATCACGCGCGGCGTCCGCACCGAGGGAAAAAAGTACCGCGATTATGCGATTCTCTACCGAACCAATGCGCAGTCCCGTCTTTTCGAGGAGAAGCTGCTGCTTGCGAATGTGCCGTATAAAATCGTGGGCGGCGTCAATTTCTATGCGAGACGTGAGATCAAAGATCTTCTGGCGTACCTCCGTGTGATCGAGAACCCGGAGGATGATCTTGCCGTGCTGCGCATCATCAATGTTCCGCGGCGCGGCATCGGAGCGGCGACGATCAACAAAGTGCAGGACTGGGAGGCAGAGCAGGGCATCCGTTTCTACGACGCACTTCTGGAAGCCGAGTATGTGCCGGGGCTGATGCGGTCTTTAAATAAGATCAAATCATTTACGTCCTTTTTGCAGGTGCTCCGCGCGAAAGCGGACTATCTGTCAGTCAAAGAACTGCTGAATGAGATTATCGAGGAGACCGGCTACGTGGCAGATCTGCAGGCGGAGGGAACGGAAGAGGCGGCAGCCCGCATCGAGAACATCGACGAGCTGATTTCAAAGATCACCGATTATGAGGAGAGTGCGGAGAACCCGACGCTCGGCGGTTTTCTGCAGGAGGTTGCGCTGGTGTCTGACATAGATTCGGTCGATGAGGAGAGCGACTATGTTCTTCTGATGACGCTTCATTCTGCGAAGGGACTGGAATTCCCGAACGTGTTCCTGGCCGGCATGGAGGATGGTATTTTCCCGAGCTACATGACGATCACCGGGGATGATCCGTCGGAACTGGAGGAGGAGCGCCGCCTCTGCTACGTTGGCATCACGCGTGCGATGCAGCATCTGACACTGACGTGTGCGCGCCAGAGAATGATCCGCGGCGAAGTGCAGTACAACAAGATGTCCCGTTTTGTCAAAGAGATTCCGCGTGAGCTCATCTCACTGGAGCGGGAGAGCCGCGGCGGTGACATAGAGGACCGCAAGCCGAAGATGGATATTCCGACGAGAGGAAGTGTCTATGCGGCGATGAAGCAGGCATTCCGCGAGAAGCCGCAGCAGGCGAAAACGTTTACGGCACAGAAGGCGACGAAGCTCGACTATGAGATCGGCGATACGGTACGCCATATCAAGTTTGGTGTCGGCATTGTCACGGACATTGTGGATGGAGGAAGAGATTACGAAGTTACAGTCAACTTCGACCAGGCGGGGACGAAGAAGATGTTTGCTTCGTTTGCAAAACTGAAAAAGTTATAAAAAAGAGAGCGTGTCGGAAACCAGAAATTCCGGCACGCTCTTTTTTTGAATAATGCGTCAGGCACTCATGTGGTAATCAGGGTGGAATAGCCGTCGCGGCGCAGGCGGCGTTCCATCAGAATCGCGTTTCCAAGCTGGCGGTAGGCGCCGACCTGGACTTTGAAAAAGCCGTCCTCGGCGAGAAGGAAGGCGGGGTAACCCTGGTCGAGAAGGTCGTAAAGCATGCGGTCGGCATTCTGGCGAATGCGGAAAAGGCCGGTCTGGACGCGGTAGAAGGTCTCCGGAGTGTCGGAAACAGTTTCCTGCTGCGGCGGTGCGGCAGGGCGCGGAGACTCCCGACGGGAGGTCGGGGCAGACGTATCCTCCGGGCGGTCAGAGCGGTTTTCCCGGGAGGCGTATGCCGCATCGTCTGCAGTTCCGGAGGTGAAACTGGAAGCGGAAGATGCATCCGAAGCAGTGACTGCCTGATCTGCAGAAGCGGCCTGGCGGGAAGCTTCAGCATCCGCGGCGCGCCGGTCTGCCTCGGTAACGGTCTCAAGATCGAGCGTTCCGAGCACCGCATCTGCGATTGCGCGGGCGATTTCCTCCTGTTTTTCATCGTAGAGCGCATTGTCCTGCTCATTGTTCAGAAAGCCGGTCTCGATCAGAAGAGCCGGCATTTTTGTGCGCCGCAGAACGACAAGTCCCGGCCGTGCTTTGACACCGAGATTCCGAAATCCAAGCTCTGCGAGAGCGCCGTTGATATTTTCCGCCATCGTCTGTTTGATGCCGGAGTTGTCATAGACGAGTGTCTCCACACCGGTATACTGGTTCGGCTCCTCCGAGGAGTTCCGGTGAAACGAAATAAAAAAGTCGGCATCCGCCTGATTCGCCATCTGTGCTTTTTCAAACGGCGTCTGGTAAACATCGGTTGTGCGGGTATAAAT
>CAVBNJ010000093.1:0-9035 GCA_963596755.1 bacterium | reverse complement strand
AAACATGAGTAAGTAGCCATTTTTCGAAGAAAAATGAGCGGATTACGAATGTTTTGAAGATTGCGGGAGTACGAAGTACGGAGCAATCTGGTATCGGAAAAATACGTTTTATTCTGAGAACAGTGTAGCAGGAAAAAGATGCGTGTACAAGAAGAAACGTAACAGATCATAAAAAAAGATAGAAAAAACAGTGACCGGTAATGAGATAAAGAGGGATGTGTATGAGGAAAAGGAACCGAAAAAGAATAGCGATCGGCCTGGCGGCGATGATGGTGCTCGGAACGCTGGGAAATACTGGCATTACGACACGGGCGGAAGATGTCGGGCAGGAAACAGAAGCGGTTGAAGTGCAGAGCGCGTCTCCGGAAATCGTGGAAGAGCCGGCAGAACTGTCTGTGGAAGAGACAGCGGCGGAACCAGAGATTATGACAGAAGAACTGCCGGCAGAGGAACTCCCTGTGGAGGAGCTTTCCGTTGAGGAGCCGAAAACAGAAGAGCCAACGACAGAAGCGTCCGAACCGGAAGTGTCTATCCCAGAAGAATCAAACCCAGCGGAAGCAGAGGAGACAAAACCGGAAGTGTCAAACCCAGCGGAGCCAGAGCAGTCGCCCCCGGAGGAATCCACCCCGCAGGAGTCCGAACCGTCAGAGAAACTCCCCGAGGAATCCGTTCCGGAAGAGCCAGCTGCCTCCGAAGAACCAGAATCCACACCACCCGCGGAAAACTCCGACCAGATTGTGGAAAACATCACCCCTCCGACCGAAGAAAGTGGAAAACCAGCCGTCTTCGCGTTCAACGGTGACGTTTACGATATGAACAACGAAAAACTCACCATCAACAGCGAAAACAAAGACCAGTTCGCCGGAAAAGTCATCACGGGAACACTGGAAAATCAGGGTGTCAATCAGTTCGTCATCGACGGCGTGGAAATCAGCCTGACCTTCCGCGATCTGACCGTACAGAATGCAGGCGATGCCAACAACAACCCCGCATCTGCCCTGGTATTAAAAAACGGAGCCGTTCTCCATCTGACCCTGGAAGGAACCAACGTGTTAAAAGCCGGATTCGCCGGCGCCGGAATCACCGTTCCAGAAGGATGCACCCTTGAGATCACCGGAAACAGCACCGGAAGCCTTACAGCAAACGGCGGCGGTGGATGGAACGCCGGAGCCGGAATCGGAGCAGATGGCAGATCCCACCAGAGCGTAGGAACCATCATCATCCGCGGCGGAACTGTAAAAGCCACTGGAAACAATTCCTACAGCTACGGCAGTGTTTCCGCAGCCTCTGCCGGAATCGGAGGAACAGCAGGGTCCGAAAGCGGCAGAATCCAGATCACCGGAGGAACCGTAGAAGCGAAGGGCGGCATGTACGCGGCAGGCATCGGCGGCGGCTCGAACGGAAGGACAGAAAAAATCGAAATCAGCGGCGGAACCATCACCGCAGTGGGCGGAAGCCAGTACAGTTCCTCCGGCGCATCCATCGGATCCGGCCATAATTCCTGGAATGTATCGACGAGCGGAAAAAAACTTTCCTGCGGAGAAATCCTCATCACCAACGGAACCATTCATGCAGAAGGAAACATTGGATACGGTACAAAGACCAATCTCAGTGAAAATGAAGGCGGCAGCGTCGACATCACCGGCCCGGTTCAGCTGGAACTGATACGCGGTGAAATCACGCCGAGAAAAGCCGGCAGTACCTACAAATATTATCAAACCAGATTCCAGATCTACGATACACGGTTTGGAACAGAAACGGCAGAGCACAGCGCTGTTGTACAGCTGGGAAATCAGACGTTTTCCTGCAAACTTTCCATCAGCGAAGCGTACACCGGAACCATCAGCCTTGGAATGGTAGACACGCAGGGAATTCTGAAACAGGATACCGCTGTCAAAATTGTGGATATGGATACAAACCAGAACTGGCAGAGCACCGTTTCCTTTACGGAAGAAGGAGAGCAGACCGTCTCCATCGGAAAACCATTTTACCCCGTAAACCTGTGCTTCATGGACCGTTCCATCACCGAAGAAATCACAATCAACAGCCTGAGCGTAACCGATGAAACCGGCGACGCCTATACCGCCGCAAACGGCAGACTGGCAAACGATACCGTCATCCGGCCGGAAAATGGTAATACCGAAACAGGAATGCTCCGCGCATGGCTCCCGGAGGGAACCTACACCTTCACCATCGACACCGGAATTTTCGGATGGGGAACAGGCGGAGTCATCACCGTACAGGGAACCGTCAACGCGGACAGCAATGGGACAACGATTCTCGCCTACCGCGGCGATACGGCCTTTGTGCACGAAGCGATGGATCTGTCAAAAGGAGATATCACCTTCCGCCTGTCGGACGGAATGCTGGCCATTTCGATGACGGATGCAGACGGAAACGAAAAAACATATGAATTTCAGCCATGGGAAGAAACCTACACGATTACGACGAGCAGTGTGACTGACCATCAGGTGCGGATCTATCTTGCGGAAGATTACCGGCTGAATCTGAAACTCAAAAATGTACAGATTGACCGTACCAACATTGCGTACAATTTCAGCCAGTTAAAAGGTGCGATTTCCCTTTCCACACCAGGAACCGTTGCCCTTTATCTGGAAGGCGAAAACTCGATTCGATGCCAGAGCGGCGCTGTTCTAATGGAGAAAATCCGGAATTCGAGTCAGGAGATGCTGAAAAACTGCCATCTGATTTTCGAGGAGAGCAGCGGATCCCTTTTTGCAAGCGGAGGGCAGAGCACGCCAGTCATTGGTGCGTACAGCAGCATCGGAAGCATCGAAATCAATGGCGGCAGTCTTACGGTGCAAGCAAGCTCAGGATATGAAACAAAACCAGCTGCTATTGGCGTTGGAAATGAAGGAGCGGCAGATATCAAGATTCGCGGAGGCGTGATTTCTGCATCAACGAATGGAGACGGCGCAGCAATCGGACCGCAGAGGTGCTCGGATGATTTTCCAGAAGAGGGCTCCGCATCGGTGGAAATCAGCGGCGGCGAGGTGACCGTGGAGAATACGACAGGTAATACGGCACTCGGAAAAACAAGTACGAATGGCTGCGATCTGAATATTTCCGGCGGAAACGTGATCGTAAAACAGGGTACCATCGATGCAGACACGCTGGTGATCACCGGCGGAAGCATTTACAGCAGCGACGGCGGCGAGGCCGAGATCAGGCCAACCGCAAAAAACGGAACGGGCGCGGATGCGCAGACGGTGCATTATGCAAGGGCAGACGTTTCAGCAATTTATGGAAAAAATGCAGCGGTAACCGATGTCGAAGGATTCCAGAGCTATCAGTTCCAGAACATGAAAACCGATACCAATGGAGTGCTTCACCTTTATCTTCCAGCCGAAGAAGGAAATCTTCTGTCGGGAACCTTTGCGGGAATCTCGTATCAGGGAACGAAAGAAGATCCGATTGTATTATCCAATTTCCAGATGAAACTCGGACAGATCGGAACGGACAGCGCCGATGTGGAGTTTCAGGGAGTTGAAAAAGACGGCACCATTTACTATATCTGCAGCGATGCGGAAGTCGGTGTGGAAGACCTGATTCAGAACGGAACGCAGATCACCTTAAAAGGAAAAAACGGAGCTGCAAAGCTGGAAAATCTGAAACAAGGTGAAGCGTATACGGTTTCTGCTGTCTATGTTGTAAATGGAAAACACGGCGGCGTGCGGAGCTATACCTTCCGAACTGAAAGTGCAGAACCGCCGCTGGTCAATGGAATTTATGAGATTTCGACGGCGGAGCAGATGGTGTGGTTTGGAAAATACGTTGATACAGAGCCGGGAGCAAAAGGAAAACTGATGGCAGACATCGATCTTTCAGGAATTGCATGGGAGCCGATGTGTCCGGATGGGGATGGATATACGGGAGTTTTTGACGGAAATGGCCATGTGATCCGGAATCTTAGCATATCGGAGAGCGTAAACAATGAATGGATTTATAATCATCGGACGACAGGCTTCTTTGCCTATCTTGGTGTAGAGGCAGTGCTTCAGAATCTTGGCATTGAAAATGCGGAAATAAAACCATCGGATTCGTGCACATATGGAGGCGTGCTCGTCGGTGTCGCTGCTTATGCAAAGATGCAGAACTGCTACAGCAGCGGAACGATTGTATTTGAAAATGTGAGATACGCAGGGGGAGTCATAGGCTATCTGTTTGCAATGAATAAGGATCTGGATTGTTCACACCTGTACACCACTTATGAAAAACTGATCGGCAGCAGCAACAGCAGTAAAAACATGTCACCCAGCTTTTTTGTCTCTGATCAGGAAGAAACGGTAAAAGGGCAGGTGCAGGGAAAAACGCTGGAGCAGTTCAAATCCGGTGAAGTTACCTGGCTTTTGAATGATCAGAAATCCGACGATTCCGTTGTATGGCGGCAGACGCTTGCGGCAAACGCATTCCCGGGCTTCCACGGCAGAATTGTCTATACGAACGACTCCGGTTCCTATCAGAATGGCACCTTTGAAACGCCGACAGCAGCACTGTTTACCTTTGTCCCACCGGAAAATCTGGAGCAGAACGGGGAGAAAAAAGAAGCATCCGTTTATCTGAAATCCGGCATCACCGGAATGGGAAGTTTCACCGTCCGTTATAAAAAGAGCGGCGGGACAGATTATCTTGCATCCGCCCCGACGGAAGCCGGAACGTACGAAGTCTGGATCTCCCTTTCCGACGGTACCCGGTACAGCGGCGGCGAGTTACAGATGGGAACATTTACCATTACAGAACCGGAAATCGTCTCCGTCGATATCACCTGGGGCAGCCTGGAATTCGAGTATCACGACGGACAATGGAATCCGGAGACCTGTAAATATACCGAAAGCGGCTGGACGACAGAACAGGAGGATGATGCATCCATCACCGTTACAAACAGCGGAAATGTCGCAGTCAATGTAGAATATCGCTTTACAACGGCAGAAGATCTGACCGAGGTGGAACATCTGCAGGGAAGCTTCGTAGATGAAAAGGAAAAACCGCTGGACACCCTGTCCGTACCGGCAGACAACGTGCCGAGAAAAACAGAACTTCGTCTGGAAAGCGATAAACCGACAGCAAGTTTTGATAAAACCATTGGAACGATAACCGTTGTAATCAAAGAATGAGCACAGCACACAAGGAGGTGAGGAATATGGGAAAAACAACGAAAAAAACGACAGCACAGGACAAAAAGACACAGATCATCATTACCGTGTTGTTTCTGATTACGCTGATTGCCGTGGCAGTCACGATATGGGCGCTTTTTCTTCGAAAGACAACGCCGGTCCTGACACCGGATTACGCGCCGCAGGAAGCAGAAACACACGCCGAGCCGATTCCAGGCGATTCGGATGACGAAAAGATGGAGACAACGAGCGGCGGAGGCGCGGTCAGCATGGTCTATCAGAAGGAGGTACAGATCTCTCTTTCCAGTCAGACGGCATCGCTGATGTTCCAGAATCCTTCGAAATCGGTAAACGACATTGTGCTGCAGCTCGTGATCACAGGCAGCGATGGAAGCGAAACCGTGATCGCACAGTCAGGAACCCTGTCACCGGGGTATAAAGTCGAGACACTCGATCTGATCGAAGGTGCGGCATCATTATCCGAGGGAAGCTACACCGGAAAATTCAACGTCCTCTACTACGACCCGGACACCGGAGAAAAATCCGTGCTGAACAGCACAATTGAAGGCGTTGCGATTAACGTAGCGGAATAAAGAGAGCATTTTTCTGAAAGAGAAAATGTAAATAAAAAGATCAAAGAGAAAGGATGAAAAAAGATGAAGAAAAAGGTACTGAGTTTATGTATGGCAGCAGCACTTGTATTGGGCAGCGGAACGGCGGCGATGGCAGCGGATACGCTGACTTCGAATGGAGCTTCTGCAAGCAAAGAGGTAACAGGAAAATATGAAAAGATGGCAGATCCTGCTACGGTATATCAGGTAGACGTTGCATGGGGATCCATGGAATTTACGTATCATGCACCGGATACCGTTAAAGAATGGAATCCGAAAACGCATGAATATATGTATCTGCAAAAATTAGATGGAGAATGGCGCAATGAAGATGGAGCAAATAAAATCGTGATTACGAACTACTCCAATAAAGCAATTACGGCTAAAATTGTGGCAACTATGGAAACAAATGAAATTACTGCGAATGTCACAGCTCCGGAGATTAACCTTTTAGATGCGTCGATTGGTGCTACAACAGAAATCGCCGGAACAGCATCTACAGGAGAGGCGAGTATCGATTTAACAGGCGTTTTAACTGATACGACAGCAGATAAAACGTCAATTGGTGCGGTAACTCTTTCTCTTGCAGATACCGTTACAGAATAACCGTAATTGAAAGGAGGATATGAACATGAAAAAAATAGCAGCAACGGCACTTACACTTACCATGGCTCTTGCCATGAGCACTCCAGTATATGCAACCGGGAATACTAACGATATTTTATCTTTTAAATATAGTACTCCAATTGCAGCAACTTATGAAGAAGGCGTAACGACAACGGATACCGTTTACAGTGTTGATGTAGAATGGGGAAAACTGGAGTATACGTATCATTCAAATGCAACGGAAGAATGGGATCCAAGCACATTAAAGTATGTGGTGAGTGAGGGAACACCATCCTGGGACTGCGAAGATGGAGCAGATAAAATTAAAGTGACCAATCATTCCAATGCGGCGATTTCAGCAAATTTTGCATATGAACAAAAGAATGCGGATGTTAATGGAACGTTTGATCAGACAAAAATCAATTTAAAAAGTGCAGAAGAAACAGAAGTGGATGGTGCGCCAACGGGAACCGCTACTTTAGCGTTAAGCGGAAACATGGCGGAAAATGCAGAAGGTGTACTTGGAAATGTTAAGGTTACGATTGGGGATTTTGAAGGGGAGCCGGTAAATAATAGCAGCATTATCGGAGCAAATAAGCTCAAATTTTATACCACGGCGGATGATAATGTAGTTAGGGCAACAGGAACATTTTCATTTAATAATTCGTTGGATTTAGTGGGGCTGAAAATAGGGGGTACCAGCTATATGTTATCAACAGGAATTACTACACAATATATTGAGGAAAATGAAACAATTAAGACAACCTTAGTTGAGGGAAGTAGTCACTGTGGATATGCCCCAAAAGATCGTTCTGTAGAGTACAAGTATGTGCTTACCATTAATTTGGAAACAAAGGAATTGACAATTACTGCGACAGCTAACAGTTAATTTTACCACCAATTATATTAAATTAAGAGGCACTCTATGAAGAAAACCCAGACCCTATGCCTGGCAGGCATCCTGTGTATCCTTGCTCTGATCGGTATGGTGCTGGCGTTGGTTTTCGGTGGAACGCAGAAGCAGACCACATCCTTCACCCCGCCGCCCTTCGACTCCTCCGCCGAAAGCGGAACCCCCGCGGTCCCGGAGGAGCTTGGGTGGACGGAGATTTATCAGGACGGCATGGCATTCAAGTTTTCCGTGTGCGGAAACGTTATCGCATCCGGCGGCGCGGCCGATGTGTATTTTACCAATTCCTCCGAACAGGAAATCTGGCTGAAACTCCGCGTCCTGGACGAGGACGGTAATATCATCGGTGAGACCGGCCTTGTGAAACCCGGCGAGTATGTCAAATCCGTTTCGATCAATACAGACATTTCCGATGGAAGCTCCATCAAACTGAAAATCATGGCATACGAGCCGGAAACGTATTATTCCGCCGGAGTGGTAACCTTAAATACACAGATCAGAAAGGAGGCGGCATAAATGAAAAAACTGTTTTCGTTTATCCTGACAGGCACAGTTCTGGCCTCCTCCTGTATGATCTGCTACGGCGGGACAGCGACGCTGAACAAAGAAAACGAGGAAACGTCCTTTGAACTTTACGCGACCTACGAGCCCGGCGAAAACGATTACCTCTCCGCGCCCGTAAACGAGGACGGCACATGCGAAATCGAACTGCCGAACGGCATCCGTGTCTCGGTGCAGGATGTCACGCAGGAAAAACTGACACTTATCATCTACCTCATCCCCGTACAGGATGAAGATGCATGGGAATGGTTCACCGCCTGCATGAACGGCCGCGGAACCCGGATTCTCCCCTTCGAAATCTACTTCGAAGACGGAAACGGAACCCGCATCCCCGCCGACAAAATCCCCGTCCAGATCACCCTGCCGGAGTCCTACGAAACCGTTGCCGTATTTGCGTTAGACGATCTGCCGGATGCAGAAGATTCCCCGGAAATCACCTTACCGGATACCTTCACCCATCCCGCCGCATTCTCACTGGACACCGATGGAGCCGCCGAAGAGCTGGCACTTGAAAGCACAGAAAAAACCTACACCTTCCAGACCAACGGAAGCCCGTACTACATTCTGGCCGAAAAAGACCCAACCGAACCGCCAACTCCATCCCCGACCCCGACAGAGCCTCCAACTGAGACCCCAACGCCGACGCCAACAACGGAGCCAACCAAAACGCCAACCAAGGAGCCGACACAAACTCCAACCCAGACGCCGACCAAGGAGCCAACGCAAACCTCAACCAAAACACCGACCAACCATCCCAGCCTGACCCCATCCCCGACAAAAGTCCCATCCGTCTCACCAACCCTGTCTCCAACCAAAACCCCAGACAGCCAGACCGGAAAAGACTCTGCAACCCCATCCACCGGCGACCCAACCACCCCGGGAAAATGGATGGCCGGAATGATCGCATCAGGCATCGGAATCCTGGCGGTATACAGGAAAAAGAAAGAAAACAAGCAGGAATCATAAAAACAAAAGCTCGGAACAATGTCAAAAACAGAATGACATTGTTCCGAGTTTTTGTATCTTAACTTTGTTCAGCGAATCAAATTTCATTGGCACAACTTGTAATCATAGGGTATAATAAAAACAGGTGCAAAACATGCAGAAAGAGGGATGAACGTGATAGATATTTATACAGAAAAAAAAGAGTCTCAGGACTGGATTCTTAAAAATGATCTCTATTTCAATTTAAATACAAGTAATGAAGAATTG
>CAVBNJ010000092.1:0-9044 GCA_963596755.1 bacterium | reverse complement strand
TGCATATCCGTTGGTGTACCAGGCTTCCGGATAAAGAAGTAATTTACCGGAACTTACAACTACCGGGTCTGTAACAGATGCCAGAAGTACGTAGTACAGAGGATATACGATTGCGACGCAGACAAGAATCATGATAATAGCATTTACTACAGTAAAGATCTTGTCTCCCGTACTCATTTTAACTTTTTTCTTTTTCACAACGTTATTCTTTGCCATTTTTCAAGCCCCCTGACTCTTAGAAAATACTGATATCGCTGGTCTTCTTTGCAACTGCGTTTGTGATAACCAGAATGATGAAGTTTACAACGGAGTTAAACAATCCAACGGCTGTCGCAAAACTGTACTGTGCGGTCTGGAGACCTACTTTGTATACGTATGTAGAAATGATCTCACTGACGGTTGTGTTGGTACCGTTCTGCATCAGGTAAGCTTTCTCATATCCTACGTTCATAATGTTACCTACCTGAAGGATCAGCATCAGGATGATGGTCGGCATAATCAGAGGTAAATCGATGTACAGGATTTTCTGAAATCTGGAAGCACCATCCATGGTTGCTGCTTCGTAATACTCCGGGCTGATTGCGGTCAGTGCTGCGATGAAGATGATGGCGTTGAATCCCATTGTCTGCCAGATGTTGCTTCCGATGAAGAGCTTACGGAAGTATTCCGGAAGGCTGGTGAACATGATTGATTTTCCGCCGGCTCCTTCAATTACATGGTTTACAAGACCATTTGCAGAAAACAGTACGGAAATCAGGCTGACTACAACTACGTTTGACATAAAGTACGGTGCGTAGGAGATGGTCTGAATGACTCTTCTCGGACCGCTCTTCTGAATCTGATTCAGCAACAGTGCGAAGATAACCGGAATCGGGAATCCGATGATTAAGCTCTCCAGACTGATGATGATCGTGTTCTTGATTGCTGTCATTGCAATACTGGTACTGAAGAACATCTTGAAATACTTGAAGATCGGATCTGCCCACGGGCTTCCCATGATTCCCAGGCGGCCTTTAAAATCCTTAAAGGCGATGATCAGGCCGTACATTGGATAGTAAGCAAAAACAGCCAGCCAGATCAGTGCAGGAATCAGCAGTACGTACAACTGCCAGCACCCAAGCGCTTTTTTTAACTTTCCACTTTCTGCCGTTTTCGGCGATGACGTTTTTTTCTTCATAGTTCCCTCCTTGTTTCTTAAAAGCTTTACCAACCGCTTTTCGTTCGTTCCACATCCCATCGTTTCCATTTCGTCGTTTTGTTCTGTGGAACCTGTTCCATACCTGTATCATAGTACGCAGATTGCCTAATGTCAACGGATTTTCGTTATTTCTTCGTCATTTTCAACATTTTCACAATTATACTTTTGCGTTTTTATGCAAAATGCACTACTATTTTTACGAATTTCGAGAATCCATCCCGGCGTTTCCGTTTTGCCTGTTCCATACTTTCCAGTGTTCCACACGTTTTTTGTTCCATCTGTTCCACTTTTTCAATTTTCGCTACTTTTTCGACAATTGCAACTGTTTTGGTAACGATTTTCCGCCTTTTTGCTCAGTTTTTCCGGGTTTTTGCTTCCTGTGAGTTTGTTTTTGTTTCATTCCTGTTCCATTTTCTGTTCCAGATACAATTGATATTTCTGCATCAAAAAAGAGATGCCCTGTTTTTTTCAGAGCATCTCTTCTGTCTGTTTTCAATTTTGTTTCGGGAACGCGTTCCACATGTTTCCTTTTGTTTTCTGTCAGATAGTTTCCCCTTTTCGGAAGGTCACATCCACGACCTGTTCCATCTCCTCGATCTTCTTTCCGTCGATCATGCGGATCACCGTGTCTACGCTCCGCTTGGCGATCTCCGGCACATTCTGGCAGACGGTTGTCAGTTCCGGTGTCAGGAAGCGGGTGAAATCCAGGCCGTCGTAGCCGACGATTTTAAGATTCTTCGGAATCTTGATTCCCTTGTTCTGCGCCATCTTCATGCACGCTGCCGCTGTGACATCCGTGGCAAACAGTCCGTCGATTCCGTTAAAATGGCTGACATATTTTTTCCAGATCATCGGGTTCGTCTGGAAATTCGGTGTCTTGCTTCCGGCATCGATTGCTGTTACTTTACATTTATGTTGTTTACAGACCTCCGCAAAACGGCGGTAACGATCCAGAGCATAACCGCATTCCGTTCCGCTCGGCACAAAATGGATCACTTTTTTGCATCCTGCGCTCAGGAGCGCCTGTGCGGCAAGCTCACCGCCGCGTTTGTGGTCAGAGTGCACACACGGAATTCCTTTTCCGACATAACGGTCAATGGTAACGATCGGGCGGTGAACCTCTGCCAGGTTGACGGAAGACGGGATATCCGTACAGCAGATGATACCGTCCATGACGTTTCGCTGCAGCATTTCCACAAACTCCTCCAGCCGGTTCTGATTCTCGCCGACCTCACAGATCATGCACTTGTAACCGTGGATATACAGATTATTCTCGATATTCTGAACCAGAGATGCCATAAAGGGATGAGCAAGATTGGAAACCATGACTCCGACGAAACCGGATTTGTTGTGGAACAGGTTCTGGGCGAGCTCGTTCGGTTTGTAGTTCAGCTCCTCCACCGCCTGCATGATTTTCTGTTTTGTTTCTTCGGAAATATACCCGCTTCCATTCAGCGCACGGGATACCGTTCCGATTCCAACTCCCGCTTTGATTGCGACATCTCTAATACTTGCCATATTTTTTCTTAACTCCTATTCTTACACCGGGCTGTTTCCGCTTTTCCTGTCTTTTCTTTCACGTCCAGCATTCTTATGTGGAGCCCGTTCCACATATCTGTGTTTCTTTTATTCTAAAGCACTCGAACCCACAAAGCAAGTTAAAAACTGCGAATTTAAGCACAAAAAATTTGCGGTTGTTTTGATGCTTTCTCTTTTTCTTAGTGAAACCACCCAAACAACCGCTTTCTTTTTTGTTACTTTTGTCTTACTTCTCTTCTTTTTCTGCCGAAGGATTAATCGTTTTCGATCGTGATATCGCCGTCATCATTTACAAGTTCCAGACTGCCCGCTGCCTGCTCCGGCGTATAGGAAAAGCTGTACTCGCCAGTCTCTCCATGCACGAGATCTTTCAGATCCTCCGGCACGTCGATGTCGCCGAAGTCTGTTTCTGCCGTAATCGCCATCTGTTCCAGATCCTTTTTCGCCAGCTCCAGGTCAATATCGCCGTAGGAGTTGCTGATCGAGATATCACCGGAAAGCTTTGTACCGGAGATTTTCACATCTCCGTCGTCCATGGTGATGGATCCATTCTTCCACGTTCCGCTCTTGATTTCCACATCACCATAATCTGCTTCCAGTTTGACATCCTGCATTTTGCATCCGGAAAGTGTGATATCGCCGTCGTCGCTCTGAATGCTTCCTCCTTCCGCCTGAACTCCGTTCATCTGGATATCGCCGAATTCCATCGTTATATCCATGTTTTTCAGGATTTTTTCTTCCGGCAGATACAGAATCACACCGGCTTCTGACTCTTTCCCGCCGCTCAATACTTCTCCCATAAAGTCAATATTGACGTGAATGTAGTTTGATACCGCTTTTGTTTCTTCGATGTTCAGAACGCCGTCTTTTACGCTGTACTCCACTGCCGTTTTTCCCTTTTTCGACGGAATCCGCCAGGAAAGATAGCAGGAATCGTCGCCGGACGGAAGTACGCGCAGGTCGCCGACTGCAAGGTCTGCCTGCAGTTCCTCAAAGTCGTCAATCTTTGTTTTCTCCTGCACGGAAATGCCGTCTTCTTTCGTTGCGGAACCGCTCATCGCGTTCAGATCATACGTTTCTGCATATGCTTTTCCGCCGCTCGCCCATCCGCTGAACATCAACACTGCACCGGCAATGCAGCAGGCACATCCTGTCAGTAATGCTGTTTTTGTCCATTTTTTCATGATCTGCTGCCTCCTTTTTTTGTTACCTTACGTGCACACCACACAAACAGCCATCCCATCCATTTTGCAAAATATATGCCGAATACCGCGCACAGAATACTGATTCCCAGCATCAAAACGCCCATTCCGGTGATAAAGCAGAATCCGCCGAAGGAAACGGAGACCGCCAGGATGCCGCGCAGCAGCATCTTGATTCCAGCAACTACGCCGACAACTGCAATCAGAAAGACACTCATATCAAGCAGTGCCGCACAGAGGGCCGCGCAGAGCAGAACAATGAGAATGCTGATCAGAATCGGGGCTCCGATCGGGGCCGCAAACAGGGAGAGAACAGCAATCCAGACGACCTTGGCTCCTGTCGTTTTTTTCTTCTCTTTTCGTTTTTCCTCCTGCTCCATGGCCTCGCGTTCATCCATCTTTTTATCCAGAAGATTCATCATCAGCTCGGCTGCAGCCTGCTTTGGTGTTCCGAGTTCTTCCATCACCGCCTGCTCGTTTTCCGGGCCGGCGTCGGCGAAATACTCGGTGAAGTATTCCATCGCATCTTCATAGTCGCTCTGCGGCAGCTTCTTCAGATACTTTTCCAATTGTTTCAGATATTCCTGACTCGTCATCCTTTTTTCCTCCCCTCGATGATATCGTCAATGGTGTCACGGTAGGACTTCCATTCGCCCTGCAGGTACGCCATCTGTGCTTTTCCTGCTTCTGTGATCGAATAATACTTCCGTTTTCTACCCTGGTACTCTGCGGAATACGTCGTCACGTAGCCTGCCTTTTCCAGTTTCTTTAAAATCGGGTACAGCGTCGATTCTTTGATGTCGGCAACCAGTTTGATTGTCTGGCTGATCTCATATCCATAGGAATCTTCCCGGCTCACAATCGACAGGATCATAAATTCGATCAGCAGTGCTGATACCGGAAAATACATAAAAAACCACCTCCGTTAGTTTTTGATATGTAAAATATTTATATATATAAATTTTATACATATCATAAGACTATGGGGGTGGTTTGTCAAGGGGAATATATAAAATTTTTACATATTCGCTGTTATGCCCTCTTATGCGTTTATTTCAGCGCTTTTCCGGAGCCGAATGCGTCACCGACTTTGTCGCCCATGGCGAGGTAAGTGTTGTTGACCGGGTCGAAAGCGATCGGTTTCAGTTTTTTCGGGTCGATCTTTCCGTCGGTCAGAACGCTCTCGTCTGCGCTGACATTCACGATCTCGCCGACCAGAATGCCGTTTTCAAAGCTTCTCACTTTGCACTCCAGTGCCATCGGAAGCTCGTCGATCAGCGGTGCGTTGACGAACTCGCTTTTGGTTGCGTGGAAGCCTGCGCGTGCAAATTTGTCCGGTACTTTTCTGCCGGACTCGATGCCGACGTAATCGCAGGCAACGACCGTATCCTCCGTTGCCATGCTGACGGTGAATGCGCCGGTCACTGCGAGGTTGTCCGTTGTTTTATGGTCGCCCATGCTGATGGAGATCTCATCAAAATCTGTAACAACGCCCCATGCGGCGTTCATGGCGTCCGGGTTGCCGTCTTTGTCATACGTTGCGATAATCAGGACCGGAAGCGGATACATGTTTGGTTTTGCTCCGAAATTTACTCTGCTCATTTCTTGTTCCTCCTGTTTTGCTTGATTTTCTTTATTATAGCTCTTTCAGTAAGCTTTAACACAAGAGATTTTCCCTGCAAATTTTCTTAATCGTTTAATTTTCTCGTCATATCATGCCATTCCTCGCCGCCCCAGGTGGATGCGGAGATTCCCTCATCGTGGAACTTCATTTTTTTGTACATTTCCACTTTATCCTGCAAACACGTCAGAATGAGCTGTTTTCTTCCGTTTTTCTGCTCCCGGCGGCAATATTCTTCCATCAGTGCGCGGGCGATTCCCTGGCCGCGGTACTCCGGCAGAACGCCAAGGCCCAGCAGCATGACGTTCTCGCCCTTCGGATCGTACAGGCTGATCTCGTCGAAAAACGCGTCGCGGAACTTTGTCTCATTTGTCGAAAGTCCGTTCAGTGTTCCGACGATTTTTCCGTTTTCTTTATCTACTGCCGCCAGAAACAGTTCCGGCGCATACTGCACCCGCTCGCGCATGCTCTTTTCGGAGCACGCCTCGTTCGGAGGAAAGCAGGCAAGCTCAATCGCAACGCCCTGTTCCATCTCATCCTGTCGGATTGCGCGAAGTTCATATCGTTCCATTTTGCTGTAATCCTCCATTACCCGTTTAAAAAACTGCAGAAAACCGTCTTCCACCGCAAGCTGATCGAGCGCGGCTTCTTTCTCGTTCAGATCATAATAATATTTCCCGGTCCGCAGATCGATCGAAAGGCGGTCGAGCGGAAAGCCTTTTTTGCTCATCGGATGCGGCGTGCTGACCATGCGAAACGGAGCGCTCTCCATCGACGGCTCCATTGCTTCGTAGTGATGGTTTTCGTCGAGAATCAGTGAAATCGCGTTTTTGTATCGCCCGGTCAGACCGCCGTATTTTTCTGCGAGAGCGGCATAGTGCGCGGTCATTTCTTCGTCGGACAGGTATTTTCCATTTACCGTCCGCACATGGACACCGGGCTGATCCTCCTCGGATACATCATCGAAATACAGGCCGGAATCGCAGGAAAACACCGGCATGTGAAGCGCATGGAAATACGCTTCTGCCTTTTTCCCGGCATTTTCCAGCGGCGTTTTTCCAGCCTCAACGATCTCCGGCAGTTCCATGTCTTTCAGATCTGCGAGGCAGATCAGCTCAATTCCAAGACCCGCAAGGCGGTGGCGCATTGCGTCAAGCTTGGCAGGGTTGCCGGTTCCATACAGTAACTTCATTTTTTGCCTTCTCCTATGCCTCGATGCCAAATTCCTCCGGTCGGAAGCGCGGGCAGACATTTTCCGAGGATGTGATGACGGATGCCGCAAGGCGGGTGCCGATTTCTACTGCCTGGCCGAGCGTTTTTCCGTAGGTCAGACCGGCGGAAACGCCTGCGCAGAAGGCATCACCGGCTCCTGTCGTATCTTTGACCTGAACTTTCTGTGCCAGGCAGAAGCCTTTTTCTCCGTTTGCAACTGCATAGACAGCGCCGTCACCGCCCATCGTCACAACCATCGCCGGAACATTTGCCGCTTTCAGGCGCTCGGCGAGAATATCTTCCATCTCTGCCGGTGTTTTTTCGCTGTAATCATCGGAGAAGAAGACACCTGCCTCGAGCTGGTTGCAGATCAGGCAGTCGAATTTCTGCAGAAGGTCACGTCTGCCGACCGCAATGTTCATGTTGCTGACAACGCCGTACAGTTTTTTCTCATGTTTTTCGCAGAGCTGGACGAGCTTTTTGATGATATCCTTATCCATATCAATCTCTGCCACAACGGAATCGCAGTTTGCGATAATCTCGTCTCCGTTTTCTTCCAGAATACCAAGGATCGGCATCAGGTTCGGGCGCTGGGAAATAGAACCCGCCAGATCGCCGTTGTGATCGAAGACGGCAAGCCATGTTCCCATACCGTTCGGGATTTCTTTCATATATTCCGTGTTGACTTTATGGCGCTGCAGTTTGCGCACAACATCCTCGCCGAGTGCGGTATTGTCCGCAATTCCAAGGAAGGTCGGGCGCAGTTCAAGGTTTGCGATGTCCTCCACAACGTTTCGGCTGACACCGCCGTGGATGTACTCGACATGACCGGCATTTCGGCCGTCCGGCACGTAGATGTCCTCCGGGAAACCTTTGATATCCACAAAAACTGCTCCTAATACTACGATTCCATTTTTATTTACTGCCATGTTTCTTATTTCCTCTCCTGTTTTTTCCTTCTTTTTCAGCATCCGAATAATTTCGCTGTTTTCTCCATGCGCTCTGCAATCGGCACACCGAACGGGCAGCGGCTCTCGCAGGCATGACATCCGACGCACTCGGATGCGGTGTGTTCCAGTAATTCATAGTGCGATTTTACGGTCGCCGGGACCTCCGGCTGCATCGTTGCAAGATCATAGAATTTGTTGATCATCGCGATATCGAGGTTTGCGACGCACGGTTTGCAGTGGCCGCAGTAGGTGCACTCGCCGCGGTAGGAATGGAACGGTGCATTGGCGATGACGGATGCATAATCTTTCGCCTCCTCGGATGCTGTCTCGTACGAAACGGCATCATCCACCTGCTCTTTCGTGTCGTAACCGCACATAATGGAACAGACTGCCGGTCTTGTAAGCGCATAGTGGATGCACTGCACCGGAGTCAGCTTCACGCCGAACGGAGAGCGTTTCTCATCAAAGAGGCGGCCGCCGGCAAATCCTTTCATAACGGTAATTCCGACATCATTCTGCTCACAGACTTTGTATAATTTTGCACGGTCCGCGTCGATGCCTTTCAGGCCTTCATCGAATTTGTCAGCAAACATCACATCAATATTTTCACTCGCCGGAAGCATATCAAACGCCGGGTTGATGCTGAACAGAATCATCGCCACATAACCGGATTCCGCTGCTTTGACAGCAACTTTCGGATTGTGGGAACTCATGCCGATGTGGCGGATCACACCGCTGTTTTTCAGTTCCATCACATAATCCATATAGTCGGAGTGCTGAATCTGCTCCCACTCCTCCTCGGAATCGATATAGTGAATCATGCCAAGGTCGATGTAGTCTGTCTGCAGCCGCTTCAGCAGATCCTCAAACGCCGGGCGGACATATTTCATATCTCTGGTGCGGTAATACTGGCCGTCTTTCAACGTCGAACCGATGTGTCCCTGAATGAACCATTTGTCCCGGTTTGCCTTGATTCCCTTTCCAATCATATCACGCGATTTCGCATCCGGCATCCAGCAGTCCAGAATATTGATGCCCTGCTCCGATGCATAGTGGATCAGCTCCACGCCTTCCTCCTCCGGATGACGCTCCAGCCACTCCCCGCCGAAGCCGATCTCGCTGACCTGCAGATTTGTTTTTCCTAAACGTCTTGTTTTCATTTGTAAAATCCTCCTTGCATTTTTCTTATACTCTGGTTTCCGGCTTTTCCCAGCTCCACTCCGTACTGTCCATGCCTGGTTTTCCTGCGGAAAGTGCTTTGATTTCTTCGACGCAGAACTTCACTGCGCGGGTGATGTATTCGTCAGCCATTTCCCTTGTAA
>CAVBNJ010000091.1:0-9049 GCA_963596755.1 bacterium | reverse complement strand
GTCGAGTGTCACCGGATCTGCACTGGTGAGTTCAAATTTGTTTTTCAGTGTTTCCATCACCGCGTCTTTTCCGGCGAGCGAAATAATTTCTTTCTCCTGAACGGAAAAATGATTATCTGCCAGAAGGTACTCGATTCCCTCTTTTGTCACAACCGCCCGTATTTTGCTGGCGGGAATAAAAAGATCATCCTGCCGATTCACTTCATTGCACAGTACAGGAAGTCCATTCAGATAACTCTGGAAAAATAAAAGTTTGCAGTTATCCGCTTCAGACCATTCATATTCTTCTATTTTCTGCGGTTTCAGGAGTTCTCCATTTTCCTCCGCCTGTATCGACGCTTCCTGCTGCTGTTCCATCTGCTCGTAGGAAAATCCATATGCATCCGTCAGGACAATCTGTTCCCATCCGCCGACCTGTTCGATGAACTGCTGACACTGTGCAATTAGATTTTCTTCATTTTCCAGGGTAATCTCCTGCTCTCCTCCATAAATCAAAATGCCCTCTCCATTTCCCGCTGTAATATAATTAACCGGCAGATTAGAATAAACCTTTTTGCCTTCTTCTGTTTCCAGGTGTAATCCACTGCTGACCCGTATCGTTCCATTCTGCTTCCGCAGTTTTTCTCCCAGCGGTCCTTCATAGGAATAATTAAATGCAGGAGTTCCTTCATATCCTTCTTCTTTTTTCACACCATCCTCCGGAATCTTTCCAAACAATTCTTCAAATATTTTCTCCCCCTGAAAGCCATCCATTTTTGCCGTACATTTTTCGATCTCATTCCAGTTTTTATCCGACATTTCGACTACTGCGTCGATGGATGCCTGACTGCCAAGAGAAAGACTGATGTGATCTTCATTTTTTAACTGCTTTCCATTCTCCTGATCTGACTGTGCTTCTTTTGATTCTTCACTGACTGTAGAAATATTTTTCTGGCTTTCCTCTCGCACACTCTCCTGCTGCGTCGGCTCATTTCCCATATTCTGGCATCCTGTCAGCAGCAGACCTGCCATCACAATTCCCCATACTCGTTTTTTCATACAGTACCCCTTTCGTTCCATGTCTCCAACAGGAAAACTCCTGCTGGTTTTCTTTTCTGGTAACTGTTTTGAGCATATCGAAAATTCCCTTCTCCGACAACAGCGCTGGGACAAGATGCGCTATCTGGGACAAGGCGCAAAAAAGACTTTGGTCTCTGGAATTGGCTTTTGCTTTTTCCATCCACACAAAGTCTTTTTACTTTTTATTTTACAGGAAATACTGCCTCTGCGCAGAACATTCCGTCTTTCTCATAATATTTCACGGCTCCGCCCATCTTCTGCATCGTCCGCTCGACACTCTTATGGCCGATCCCATGCATACCTTCTGCTTTTTTCGTCGTCCGCAGTTCCGGGTTTTCTTTTAAAACGGATCTGTCGATTTTATTCTGCACCAGCAGCCGGAGATAACCCATCTTTTCTTCGATCAAAATCTCGATCTTTTTTCCATCCGCAATGCTTCTCTCCGCCTCGATCGCATTGTCCATCAGATTTCCAAAGACCGAACAGAATTCCAGGCCGTCAACGCCATCCATTCTGCTCAGTATGGTACATTTTACATCTGTTTTTTCGCTCCGCGCAAGAGAAATTTTTGTATTGATCATCGAATCCACATAACTGTTTCCGGTCTGAATCAGTGTCTGTACATCTTCAATCTTCTGATAGATCTTCTCCCAGGCGTCCGCCATTTCGGACTGCGGCATTTTTTCTGCCATCTCCTGCATCGGGAGAAGATAATTTTTCAGATCGTGTTTGAACTCCCGCAGTTCTTCGTTGCCTCGTTTGATGATTTCCATGCTCTCTTTGGAATACTTTTCTTTTTCTTTCATCAGTTCATATTCCAGTTTGGTCTGATTGTCTTTGCTCATCTGCTGTACTATAAAATACATAATCAGACAGGTCAGCCAGATACAGGCCACGCACAGCAAAATCCATGTCTGTTCCTGCATCTGTACACCCGGCAGATCTTTTACTATTCGAATAATCGCATTCCCTGCAACAGTTGAAAAAACAAGATTACATCCCATGACAATCCACTGCCAGGTTATCAGATTTTTTCTTTCAAAAAGAAGGCCATTTAAAATTTTACCCACAAAAAAATAGGAACTTTTTGACAATACCATAATTGCAATTCTTGCTGTATCCTGCTGTTGAATAAAAGATGCTACACTTTCCTGAAGGACAAGACTTCCCACAAAAAGAACTGCCGTATTTACAATCATCAATACTGCTCTCGCAACTACTGCTGCAATAATTTTTCGAAGAATACTGCCCCGCGTACTCACTGCCAGATATCCAAACAGCCAGAGCAGTGTGATCCACATTTCCCATTTATCATAAATCTCCGGATACTTCTCCAGCGCCGGAAAAATCATTCCGACCAGCACAGCAAGCAGCCACAACATTTTCCCCCGTTTCCCTTTCGGCCGCTGCTGCATGAAATCCATACAGAATCCCAGCAGAAGCATATTTTCCAAAACGGAAATCGTAAGTTCAAAAACCTTCCAGAATGTCGCACTCATCCCATCACCGCCCCCATAATTTTCATCCGTACCTGATTCAGATAACTTCTGCTGACCGGAACATGTTTCCCATTCAGCAGCAGAATCTCATTTTCCCGCAGCCGGTACACATAATCCATGTTGACCAGATACCCTTTATGCGTCCTCACAAATCCATGCGGTTCCAGTTCTTTTTCCGCCTCCGCAATTTTCATCCTCGCCCGAATGGCATCGCCCCGCTCATCTTTCTCGCGGTAAAACAGCAGATAATTCTTCTCACTCTCCACAAACCAGATCGTGTCCAGCGCAACCTCCACCACCTGCCGCCCGGTCTGCAACTCTATTTTGGGGACTTCCACACCCATCCTCTTCTGCAGTTCCAAAAGCTGCGGCTCCAGCTCCTCGTCCAGATGCGTCTTGCGGATAAAAAAGAACGGATGATACGCAAACGCCTGAAACACCAGCTCATCCTTATTCGAAACAAACCCGATACAGCACTCCCGGTTCCACTTTTTTAAGAATGAAGCAACCTCAAATCCATTCACTTCCGGCATATCAATATCAATCAAAAAAACAGGAACCGTATCCAGATCCTTCAGCCCCTCCAGCATCTTCTTCGAAGAATCATACCGTTCCATCTCCACCGCAATCCCATGCTTCTGACACAGCCCGCGGATCCTGGTTTCCAATTTATCTAAAAAGACTTTATCGTCATCACATAAAATCAAATGCATCGTAATCTCCCCATATTTCTGCAGATTCTATTTCTCAACAGCATACCAGATTTTCCCTTTCCACTCAAGCAATCTGGGACAAACCGCAGTATCTGGGATAAGCCGCAAGCGGAAAACAGCACCTGCATCACTTTACTGACACAGGTGCTGAAATGGAATGATTAGTTCTGTAAATATATTTCTTGACTTCTGTTTTTTTCGATGATAACATAAATCCAAAAGAAGCGGTTTTTGCCATTTGGCTGTTCTCAGTCTTGAGTGGGTTACGCGCTTCTTTTTTTTATTGAACTTTGTTACTGCCCTATCATAAAATAAATTTTCTTGCATCCAAACCTTTTCCCCGTAAGAAAAAATGCCCGAACACTTAAGCTCAGGCATTCATTTTCTTTTTGAATTGCAATTCCGGGAGCGGGCCTATGAACTCCATAGGCAGAGAGCTTCCTTGTATTTCTATTGCCCGCAAAGTCGGGACGGGTAGCTCCTCACTGTCGCCGCAAAAGCTCTTATGCTTTTCATTATTTATAACTTAACATGGTATCTTCATCCTGTCAATCTACTTGCAAACTTACATCCCCAAAACAGATTGCTTACCATATCATAAATTAACTCAACTTTTATTCGTTTTCCGCTTATCTAATACTTTCTCCAGCTTTTTAAAATCACAACACCTTCTGGTCAAATTTCTCATCTTGTCCGGTGTCTCTGTGACTATTTTGTATAATTTCTCTGCCTTCACTGTAATTGCATCAAAATTATCATTGCACCAGTCGAGCTGATCATTTAACAGTGCTTTATACGCTCGATCTTTTGCACTGTCCCCTTTTTTCTCCTTCATATAAATTGGCTGCAGTACAGAATCATCAACAGGAAGCATATTATTGAAATTGAGACATCCTATTAACTTATTCCCTTTATCAAACATTCTGGAAAAATCTTTATCATTTTTCATTGTCTGATGTTTCGGTTTTGGTGATGTCAGCGGAATACAGTATTTTTTCTCATTGCAAATAACAACAATTCCAACAAATGGACGACTTTCTTTTCCAACTTGTGGAGAAACCGACATAACTTTATCATCCACTTTTGCCAGATCCCGTACATACTTCATGTCTATATGATATAAATGAAATCTTTGTTTCTTCATTCATCCTCCTCATATGTATAAAACGAAAGGCTGCGAAAAAATTTCGCAGCCACATCATTCACAATTCCCACTCACAGTAGGGACCACTGCTTTTACCACTCCCACTCACAGTAGGGACCACTGCTTTTACCACTCCCACTTACGGTAGGGACCACACGCTTTTTACAAAAGTCAATGCTTTTATAACGGAGCCAGTGCTCTTACTTATTTTATACAGAAATTCTGAAGATATGTCAAGTCAATTTTTCTGTGTTATGCCACAACATCCTCAAACTGCGAATTGTAAAGATTTGCATAGAACCCGTTCTTCGCGAGCAGTTCTTCATGGTTACCCTGCTCAATGATATCTCCGTCTTTCATGACAAGAATCAGATCCGCATCGCGAATCGTAGACAGTCGATGCGCAATGACAAAGCTCGTTCTGCCCTTCATCAGGTTATCCATGGCTTTCTGGATCTCGATCTCGGTTCTGGTGTCGACGGATGATGTCGCCTCATCGAGGATCAGGATCTTGTTGTCGGCAAGGATTGCACGCGCAATCGTCAGGAGCTGTTTCTGGCCCTGGGATACGTTGCTGGCGTCCTCGTTCAGTTCCATCTGGTAGCCGCCCGGCAGGGTCTGGATGAAGTGGTGGGCTCTTGCGGCTTTTGCGGCTGCAATGACTTCCTCATCCGTTGCATCGAGCCGGCCGTAGCGGATGTTTTCCATGATCGTTCCTTTGAACAGCCACGTATCCTGCAGGACCATGCCAAAGGCATCGCGCAGCTCTCTGCGGTTGAAGTCTTTGATGTTGTGGTCGTTCAGCAGAATGGCTCCGCTGTTGACATCGTAGAATCGCATCAGCAGTTTGACCATCGTCGTCTTTCCGGCTCCGGTCGGGCCGACGATGGCGATTTTCTGGCCAGGCTGAACCTTCGCGCTGAAATCGTTGATGATGATCTGCTCCGGGTTGTATCCAAAGTGTACGTGGTCGAACGTTACCTCTCCAGTCACGGTCTCGATCGCTGCCGGATTCTCGGCAATCTGATCTTCCTCTTCCTCGTTCAGGAATTCGAAGACACGCTCGGACGCTGCCGACATCGACTGTACCATGTTGATGACCTGCGCGATCTGCTGGATCGGCTGGGTAAAGTTTTTCACATACTGGATGAACGCCTGAATATCACCGATCGTGATGACATTGTTGATCGCCAGAAGTCCGCCGGTCAGTGCCACGCAGGCATAGCCGAGGTTTCCGACAAACATCATAATCGGCTGCATCATACCAGATAAAAACTGTGATTTCCATGCGGAATCGTAGAGAATGTTGTTCGTTTTCTCAAACTCTTCGATCGTATCTTTCTCGCGGTTGAACGCTTTAATAACAAGATGACCGCCATAAACCTCTTCCACCTGGCCGTTGATGTGACCTAAGTATTCCTGCTGTGCGCGGAAGAATTTCTGTGATTTCTTCGTTACAAGTCCGATGAGTCCCATCGAAATCGGCAGGATCACGAGTGCGATCAGTGTCATCAGCGGGGAAATGCTCAGCATCATAATCAGAACGCCGACAAGCGTTGCCACCGATGTGATGATCGTTGTGATACTCTGGTTCAGTCCCTGGCCAAGCGTATCAACATCGTTTGTGATGCGGGAGAGCACTTCACCGTACGTACGGCTCTCGAAATATTTCATCGGCATGCGGTTGATCTTCTCGGAAATCTCTTTCCGGAGCTGATAGCACACCTTCTGGGTAACGCCCGTCATGATCCATCCCTGGATGAAACTGAACAGGGCACTCATCAGATACAGGCCCAGAACGAACAGCAGAATCGTTCCGATTTTTCCAAAGTCAATGCTTCCTGTGCCCTGAATTTTATTCATCAGACCCTCGGACAGCGCCGTCGTCGCTTTTCCGAGAATCTTCGGTCCGGCAACGTTGAACACCGTCGAGCAGGCGGCACAGATCATAACAACGAAAATGGCGATTTTATATTTTCCGATGTACATGGCAAGCTGTTTGATCGATTTTTTCAGATCCTTCGGCTTCTCGCCCGGCTGCATGCCGCGGCCCATGCCTCCCATCGGTCCTCTTTTGCGCGGCTGCTGCTTCATCTCATTACTCATGGTCAGCCACCTCACTTTCTTCCATTCCAAGCTCCTTCGCGGAAAGCTGGGATTTTGCAATCTCCTGGTAAACCTCGCAGTTTTTCAGCAGTTCCTCGTGTGTTCCCTTTCCGACAATCTTTCCGTCGTCCAAAACGAGAATCTGCTCCGCATGCAGAATCGTGCTGATTCGCTGTGCCACGATGATCACCGTGCTGTCTTTGACGTTCTCCGCCAGTGCTTTTCGAAGCGCTGCATCCGTTTTCAGGTCGAGGGCAGAGAAACTGTCGTCGAAAATAAAGATTTTCGGATCTTTCGCAATGGCTCTTGCAATCGCAAGACGCTGCTTCTGACCGCCGGACACGTTGCTTCCGCCCTGTGCGATCGGCGTCTCATATTTGTCGTCTTTTGCTTCGATAAACTCGGTCGCCTGCGCAATCGCTGCTGCCTTCTCAATTTCAGCGTCCGTCGCATCATCCTTGCCGAACCGCAGGTTGGATGCGATCGTTCCCGAGAACAGCACGCCTTTCTGCGGCACGAAACCGATCTCATCACGCAGATCCTTCATGGTAATGTTTCGAATATCTTTTCCGTCGAGCGTAATCGTTCCGCCCGTCACATCATAGAGACGCGGGATCAGGTTGACCAGCGTCGATTTTCCGCAGCCGGTGCTTCCGATGATCGCGGTCGTCTTGCCAGGCTCTGCGACAAAGTCGATATCATGCAGTACATCCTCCTCGGCGCCCGGGTAACGGAAGTTGACATGGTCGAAACGAACGACACCGTCGTGAACTTCGACTGCTTCCGGCGCTTTTGCATCCTGAATGGAGGATTCCGTCTGGATGACTTCGTCGATACGGCCAGCGGCAACAGCGGCACGCGGCAGCATGATCGACATCATTGTCAGCATCAGGAAGGACATGACGATCATCATCGCGTAGGTGATGAATGCGGTCAGTGCGCCGACCTGCATCGTACCGGCATCAATTTTGTGTGCGCCGACCCAGACGATAGCAACGGTCAGAACGTTCATAATCATCATCATACCAGGCATCATAAAGGTCATGACGCGGTTGGTGAACAGGGTTGTTTTTGTCAACACTTTGTTTGCATCGTCGAAACGCTCTTCCTCTTTATCCTCTCTTCCGAATGCGCGGATAACGGAAAGTCCGGTCAGGATTTCACGGGACACAAGGTTGATGTTATCGACCAGTTTCTGCATCAGCTTGAACTTCGGCATCGCAACCGAGACAAGCAGCATGACGTATCCGACAATCACGATGATGGCGAGCACGATGACCCAGCCCATGCCGGCTCCGGTCTGCATGACTTTCAGGACACCGCCGATACCAAGAATCGGGGCGTACGCAACCATACGCAGCAGCATGACGGATACCATCTGGATCTGCTGGATGTCGTTGGTGCTTCGGGTGATCAGCGATGCGGTGGAGAATTTATCCATCTCCGCATTGGAGAAGCCGACAACCTGTTTGAATACTTTTTCACGCAGGTCGCGGCCGATTCCGGCGCCGACGCGGGAGGCAAACAGTCCGACAAGAACGGTTACCACGCCCATCAGAAGCGCCATGCCGACCATTTTAAGGCCTGCGGTCAGAAGATACGATTTCTGGATCTGATCGATATCGAGGCCGGCCGCTTTGTCTGCGGAAACCGCGTAGGCAATGCCCATGGATTTTACAAGGGAGCTTCCCATCGTGTCGAGTGTTTTCTCCATGCTGTCGCGCATCGAGAGCACAGTGTCTTTGTCGAGCTGGCCGCTTTCCATCATTCCTGCAAAGATCGGACGGACATCGACGCAGGTCACCTCGACCGTGTTTCCGTCGTCATCCTCTTTTTCCTGCTGGAAGCTCTTCAGCTCCACATGCATCATCTCGCCGATCTGCTCGATCGTCATGTTTTCAAATGCAGACGCATCCTGACCGGTCTGCTGTGCCATGAGCTGTTTGAAGGTGTCCTCCTCCATCGCGCTCATCTGATAGTTCATCAGCAGTGCAACGGTCAAATCGTCATCCGCTGCATCAAGTTCTTTTTCAGAGACTTTATTCCGCTCATAATAGCCGTCTTTTTTCGTGTAGAGGCTTTCCCATAAATCCACCTCATCATCCGTCATGATAAACTCGGCTGTCTGAAATTCGTCCTCGGTGATCCGCTTCGGCGTCACATGTTCCACGCCGTTGTTCTGAATGCCCACATCGATGATATCCGATGTGTACGACGGGAGCGACAGGTCGCACCACGCCTGGACAAACAGAAGCACAAGAATCACGAGAATCGATTTCCAGTAGGGAAGCATGTTTTTAAAAATCTTACTCATCTTCTTTTCCCTTTCCTTTACTGTCTTCTTTGTTCTGTCGTTTTCGGGCTGCAATTTCTTTTTCTGAGATCTCATAAATCTTATTCAGATTCCGAACCATCTGTTCCAGTTCTTCCTCTGTTATCTGAGACATCACAGAATTTCCAAAATCATGCATGGTTTCTCTGATTTCGCCTGCTTTTTCCCATCCTTTTTCCGTCAGGCTGACGTACGT
>CAVBNJ010000090.1:0-9059 GCA_963596755.1 bacterium | reverse complement strand
TAACAGCCAGGGACTGGGTACCAACGTTTCCGGCCATGTCAAGGATCAGGGACTGGAACGTCATGATGATCGGAAGGGATGTGACAACCTGTTCGAAAATACCGACAACGGAAGAAACCAGCATGCCAAGACCGAGCAGGACGATCAGCCATGGAAGACGTTTTTTCATACTGTCTTTTAACGGCTCCTTTAAATCCTCCTCTGCGGTCAGACCTGCGAACATCGCGTAGTCCTCGCCCATCTCATCATCAACCAGGTCGATGATGCTGGATGAGGTGATGACGCCGAGCAGGCGGTTGTCGTTGTCGAGGACCGGAATGGAATCCTCGGAATAATCTTTCAGTTCTTCGATACACTCGTCGATCGGCTCCTCTGCGTACACGTACGGATAAGAGGTTACGGTCAGATCCTCGAGCGTCTCGTCGCGTCTTGCGATGATCAGGTTTTTCAGATCAATCGCACCGTAAAATTTCTGCTGTGCGTTGACAACAAAGATAGTAGAAATGTTGTCGTTCTTTGCGGCCTGGTCGATCAGGCTGCTCATCGCCTGTTTTACATTCAGATCCTCGCGGATGATGATGCAGTTCGTCGTCATGCGGCTTCCGATTTCATCCTCATCGAAGGAGGCGATCATTTCTATATCGTGGCGTACTTCCGGATCGAGCAGTTCGATCAGAAGTTTTTTCTTTGCTTTGTCGAGTTTCTGCAGAACCTCAGCCAGGGCGTCGGTCTCCATTTTGGAAAGGATAGAAGCGGCTTTTTTGACTTCCATCTCTTCGAGGTACTCGGCTACGTTGTCGGACTCTGCGTACTCGAAAATATCGGACAGCATATCCGTGTCCAGAATGCGGTACAGTTTACAGCGCTCCGGAACAGTTAAAAGCGGCAGAACGTCTGCCAGGTCGTTTTCGTGGTAATCTTCGAGGCGGCTGCCCATGACAGCCGGAGAAGAGTTACTGCGGATCGTATCCAGGATTTCCTGGGTATAATCCTGTACTCGTTTTTCCATTTTTTCGTTATCCTCCATTCTTTTTTTGACAGCAGAAAAAAACATGCGTGCTGTCGGTGCGAAAAAGCATGTTGGAACCCTCACAGGGCAGTAAAAGCACACGAAAAAGAAACCAGGGAATTATTTCGTCAAAACTGGTTCGGATCATGCGTCTTACTTTGGGTTTTCATAGGATAAGAAGGGAAAATATAAAGATTAAAGCAGGACAGAAGGATGGCCGTCATCCTGCATATTTTCCGGTTCCCGTCCTATGCTGGTACTTCGCCCATGAGAATCACAACTATCCATTCTGTTCACCTGCCTTTTTTTTGAAATTTTTTGATCAAACAGCCGTTTTTGCCGGTCTGTTTCTTCTGATATGTGGGATATAAAATTCATCCCTCAAGTATTCTAACTGCTTTCCCGAAAAAAATCAATTCCTATTTTGGTAAAATTTTTGCAACGTTCTTGTCACGTTTCTGTTTTTCTTCGTAAAGCATCGCATCCGCATGCGCGAGCATCTCCTGAAGCGTGGAATCCACATCCCCGGGAAGCAGATAAAAGCCGGTGGAAACGGTAATATTATATGCTTTTTCGCTCGTTCTATTAAACATGTCGAATGCAGCGTGCAGCGTCCGGTAAAGATCCTCGGACATTGCCGCGTCAGAGCACGGTACCAGGCACGCAAACTCGTCGCCGCCGATGCGTCCGCAGACCCCGCGCTTTCCGATACAGTCCTGCAGAAACTGTCCGGTGAGACGGATCGAGAAGTCCCCTTCTTCATGGCCGTACCGGTCATTGATAATCTTCAGATTGTTGAGATCCGCATAAACGGCGAGCAGAGAGGCACCTTTGTTCCGCTCTGAAACCATTTTCTCTGCCGCATCGAAGAAGCCGCGCCGGTTTAAAATACCGGTCAGCGGATCGTAGCGGGACAGCGTATCGAGTTCAATGTTGTTGCGGCGCAGCGTTCCAAGGCTTTCCTCCAGCCGCTGCTGGATCGACTCATTTGCCCGCAGCAGATGAATCATCTTTGCGGCAGAGCTCATCTGGTTCAGCAGGAATTCGACATTGCTGAACAGATTTTCCGTCAGATCGCAGAGCACAAGGCCGTACAGAAACTCATTGGAAAACAGCGGCAGCAGCACCATGGAAAACTGGCCGCGCGGAATGCCGGGATACCGGAAAATATCCTGCACCCGCATCTCCTGATGCGGAAGCGAAATCGAGCGCACCGAGCCGTTGACCAGAACCGTTTTTAAGTACACCTTTTCCGGACAGGTAAACGGTTCGCCGGACAGATGCAGAATCGGTTCCTGGAAAAGATAGAGCGCCGCATTTCGGATTCCGGTGAAGTCGAGGCCGGAAAGAATATTGGCGTAGCTCTGGTCATTGCCCTTCTCAAACTGCGTCAGGTCGGTGACGAACAGTTTGAACATATAGTTTTCCTCCTCTTTTTCCGACTGAATCGTTCCGAACAGACTGTTCATCGCATGGATGATTTTGCGGTACATCAGACTGAACAGTTCTTTGATTTCGTATTTCTGGCGTTCCGACGCGGTTGAGCGGACAAGCTGAAGACTGAGATCCTCGAGAACCGTTGTCAGATTGTTCACATCGGCATAGCGGAACGTGTTGAATTTCAGAAACTGATCCGTGAGCTGCAGGATCCGCTGATAGACCGCCGGCTGGCAGCTTGCAGGATCGCTTAAGGCAAAGAGCTGGCGGAGCAGCGCAAACAGTCCCTTTCGTGTCAGGGACAGATCTGCCTGGATGCAGGAATGGCGGCAGCGGTAAAAAACAAGGTCAAAACTCGAGTCGAGGAAAGCGTCGATACTGTCGTAGGCAACGTGCGCAAGATCTCTCTGGTCGCCGAACGAATCGCGCCGGATCAGGCGGGTCGGAAGGATGATGCTGGAAACCTCTTTTCCGGCGAGCATATCGAGCACCATTTCAAGCGCCGTTGTGCCGAGGACGCCCGTATCTGCCCAGACCGAGGTCAGTGTCGGCGTCATCTGTGAGGCAAACGATGCGTTGTCGTAGCCGAAGACATAGATGTCTCTGCCCGGTACGATGCCGCGCTTTTTCATTTCCGCATAGAGCGGGACGGCAGTATCATCGTTGACGCAGAAAATGGCATCCAGATCGGGGTTCTGATCCAGAAACGGACCTGGTGTGTCCACGGCAAAGCGGGTCAGATCCCCCTCGGCGTAATTCTTCTCTTCAAAGGGAAGATTGTGTTCTCGTAAAATATCGAGGAAAACCGCTTTCCGTTCTCTGGCATCTGTATTTTTTTCCGGACCGCCGATCATGCCGAAGTGACGGCAGCACATGGTGTGAATCAGATATTCCATCGCTTCGCGGATGCCGAGATTGTTGTCGTAATTGACACTCGGGTACGGTTCATGCTTGGAAGCGATCAGTACGCAGGGCAGTCCCTGATATTTGGAAAGAAGACGGCCGATATTTTCTTTTGTGGAATAGCAGCCGATTGCGTCAGCAGAGACGATTACGGCATCCAGATTCTCCAGAGACGGATACTCGAACAGCGTTCCATACTGGTATTCGTACATGATTTTCGGATAGCAGGAGAAGTCACGGTCAATATTTTTCCCCGGAAGTACAACAAGATTCACATCCGCTGCTTTGGCCGCCTGCATGACGCCGCGGCAGATGGATGCGGTAAAATATTCGGTCAGTCCGCTCACCAGAAGACCAATGGTTGGACGATTGTTTGATGGTTTCATAAATAACCTCCTGGCATTACATATTTGCGGCTCATAAGTACTTTCTATTATAGAAGAAACAGAACCTGTTGCCCATAATTCCTGCAAAAAAGAAGAGAGAAATTGCAACCTTTCGGAAAACTTAAGATTTTTATTTGTGGTCCTAAAGATTCATCTGATACAGTAAGAACGAAGATGAAAGAACATCTGGCAACTTGAGGTAATTTGCGGTACAATCATCCTTGAATCATGTGGGAGGTCCGGCGCGATGAAAAGTGCTGGAAAAAGAAAAACGAAAGGTGGAGAAAGAAGAAATGTACAACATTTTAGTATGTGATGATGATAAAGAGATTGTAGACGCGATTGAGATTTACCTGACACAGGAGGGTTACCATGTGCTGAAGGCATACGACGGCATGCAGGCCATCCAGATGCTCGAGAGGGAGGAGATTCAGCTTCTGATTATCGACGTCATGATGCCGAAACTGGACGGCATCCGCGCGACGCTGAAAATCAGAGAGAAGAGCAGTATTCCGATCATTATTCTGTCCGCAAAATCAGAGGACGTGGACAAAATTCTGGGACTGAACATCGGCGCGGACGATTACGTGACGAAACCGTTCAACCCGCTCGAGTTGGTGGCGAGGGTGAAATCTCAGCTGCGGCGCTACACAAAGCTGGGAAATCTTGCGGCAGACGATGGAGAAAACATCTATCAGGTCGGCGGTCTTCTCGTCAACGACGATTTAAAAGAAGTCAGCGTCGAGGGCGAACCGGTCAAACTGACCCCGATTGAGTACAATATTCTCCTGCTGCTGGTAAAAAATCCGGGCAAGGTATTTTCGATTGAGCAGATCTACGAGAGCATCTGGAACGAGGAGGCGATCGGCGCCGACAACACCGTTGCCGTCCACATCCGCCACATCCGTGAAAAAATCGAAATCAACCCGAAGGAGCCGCGCTATCTGAAAGTTGTTTGGGGAATTGGGTATAAGATTGAAAAGCAATAAGGAGTGAAAATTGTGAAAAAACGAAAACTGTACACTCTGACGGGAAAGCTTGTGGTTTTTCTTCTGCTGATCGTTTTTGTGGCCAGCACATCGTTCGGTGTGATTCAGACGCTGATGCTTTCGAGTGTCGGCCTGACACCGAATGCGGCGGCAAAAAACTATGCGTTTGAAGAGACGACCGCATGCGGCACGCTGGTGCAGCGGCAGATCCATAACGTCATGAGCTACTATAATGATATGAGCAAATTCGGCACAAATGGCCGTTACGACGGGACGAAAGAGATCGATTACCGCGATCTTGTGACGAACGGCGAGCAGAGCGGCGGCGACAGTACAACGTACACGGTTGAACAGTACGTTTCCATGTACGACAACAACAGCAGCGATGCACTCAACGAGATGGCATCCTACACAGCAGACCATTATGCGACGAACGACGCCGGAATTGATAAAGAAGCCTACACTGCGTACGAAAATGGAACTGCCGGAAGTGAGACCACAGAGGAGACGGATGCATCGGCATCCACTGCAGAGACAGAAGCGACCGATGCCGATACGTTCGATGGTTTTTCCCCGGACGGTGAAGTTTACGTGCCATCCGAAAATGCCGTCAAGAGTCTGAAAGCAAACAAAGTGGATCCGAAGGATGTTTCCTCCCAGTTTTTATATCTCTACGATCAGGGCATGAGCGTGGAAACAGAGAAAACGAAAGCGGGAACGTATCTCTACGAATACGCGGCAGCCAATCTGAAGACGGTTTCGCTCCGCGACCTGTATATGACGCTTTCCACTGTCACGGGGGAAGTCGCCGCGTTCAAAGAGCAGGAGGGCAGCCTGAATATCGACTCGGATGATGCGAATCTCTGGTACTGCCTCGAGGACAAGAACGGAAATATTTATACGAACGTGGACTCATGGAAAAACGGCTATACAACAGCCGTTGCACAGAAAGCATCGTATCCGTTCGCCTTTGGTCTCGACCGGACCGGAGGTGCCGATAAAGTCCACTCGTATTCCGCCAGAAAGAACAGCCCGGCGGTGGAAGCAGCAAAAAGCTATCTGCTGAGCAGCCAGATTGCAGATAATTATCAGAAAGTATTTGTTGCCCTCGATCCTGATCTGACGGCGAGCGACTATTTCTCACAGTACAGCGAGATCTATAACCAGTGGGTTCCGAAAATGAATCTCCTTCTTGTGATGATCGGAGTCGGCGGAATCGGAACGCTGGTCTGCCTCGTACTGCTTACGCTGCAGGCCGGAAGAAATGGAAAAGACAAAAATCTCCGTCTTTACTTTTTCGACCAGTGGTACACGGAAATCGCAGCCGCAGCGGCTATCCTGATCGTCATGGGAGCAATCGGCATTGTTGCTGTCTGCATGGAAATTTCCTACGGCGGTGTTCATTATATTCAGGACTTTGTCGGAAACTATATCTACAGCGGCGGCTATGGAAATGAGGCGGATACGTGGCGGAGCCTGGTAAGCGCGTCGGGCATCCTCGGCGGATTTCTCATCACACTGATCCCGTACTGCTCGCTGGTGCGCCGGATCAAAGCACGCAACATCTGGAAACAGTCGTTTGTGCACCATGTCGGCCACAGAATCGTGTCTGCCGGAAGAACCTTCTATGAGGGCAGACAGGAGTCGGAACGGACAGTCCTTATGTTCTGCGTTTTCTGCGGCGTGCAGATCGTTCTCTGCTGCGGATTCGGAGCCTTCGGCGTCCTCCTCACGCTGGTGCTGGATGCTGCCGTGCTGCTTCTTCTGCTGCGCGAGGCATCGGGACGAAAACAGATTGAACATGGATTAAAGGAGATTGCCGCAGGTGATCTGGATTACAAGATTGACCCGACGGGGCTACAGGGAGAAGAAAACCTTCAGCTTGCCGGAGTTGTGAATTCACTCGGCGAAGGAATGAAGGCGGCGGTACAGGAGCAGATGAAGAGTGAGCGCCTGAAAGCAGACCTGATTACCAACGTATCGCACGATATCAAGACACCACTTACTTCTATTATTAATTACGTCGATCTGCTGAAACGGGAAAACATCGAAAACGAGAAAGCGAAAGCTTACATCCGTGTGCTCGATGAAAAATCGCAGCGGCTGAAACAGCTGACGGAGGATCTCGTCGAGGCATCGAAGATCAGCTCCGGAAACATCAAACTGGAATTTATGAACCTGAATCTGAACGAACTGGTACAGCAGGTGAACGGAGAGTTCGCGGAGCGCTTTGAGAGCCGCAATCTCGACCTGATCTGTATTCTCCAGCCGGAGCCGCTTCTGATCCGCGCGGACAGCCGCAGAATCTGGCGTGTGCTGGAAAACCTGTACGTGAATGTCTGCAAATACGCAATGCCGGGAACGAGGGTTTACGTGGATGCGATCAAGAAAGACGGAAAGATTCAGTTTTCGATTAAGAACATTTCCGAGAACCCGCTGAACTTTCAGGCGGATGAGCTGACGGAGCGTTTTATCCGCGGCGATGTCAGCCGGAGCACCGAGGGCAGCGGCCTGGGACTTTCGATTGCGAAGAATCTGACGGTATTACAGAATGGAACATTTAATATCTATCTGGACGGCGATCTGTTCAAGATTACGATTACGTTTGATGAAGTCGTAAAAGAGTAAAAAAAGACCCTGACGGGATTTCACAGGATGAGATGTGATTCCCGCCAGGGTCTTTTCTATAAATATGTAGATTTTCTGTAATATGCAGAGTATGTTACTGTTTGTCTGTATCGTCTGCATTCGGAGCAGTTGGCTCTGCACTTTCGGCCGGAGCAGCAGCTTCAGCGGTTTCAGCAATTTCGGTGCCTTCTGCATTTTCCGCATCGCCGGAGCGGTCGGTCAGTGTACTCGGTCTGTCCATGGCTTCCAGTGCACGTAAGGACTCTTCCTCCGGTGTCAGAACCTCTTCCTCTTCTTCCGGCATATAATATGGGAAGATCTTGTTCACAAAGAACCAGGAGCATCCAAGCGCCACAGAGGAAAATCCAAGAAGGAACATCAGCAGGATCAGGTAGCTGATGATCTTCGTCGTGGCGAACAGATAGATGATCATCGGGCTGATGTTGACCAGCAGGATCATGATTGTCCACGGCAGATGGCGGATTGCCATCAGGATGGAGTTTTTGATCGTGTTTTTCACGGTGTTGTCAAAACGGCTCAGAACCGGGAAAACATAGGAGAGGACGATGGCCTCGAAAACAAGCAGGATCATGAATACGTAGCGCAGATAGGTGATGGAACCTGACATGTTGATGACAAGAACCAGATCCAGAATCAGCACGAGCAGGATTGCCAGCATGATCAGCCAGATGGCGGTCGCCTGCTTGAAGTTCTGACGGAAGGACTTCCAGTAAGTACGGAAGATGTACGTCTCCTCATTTTTGATCATCTTTAAGGTAACGTAGTACATCGCGGTGAAGTTTGCACCGATTGTGACAATCGGGATACACATAATAAGGAAAACAATGTTCAGCAGCATCAGGTCGAAGACACGGCTCATGATCTGCGAGAACTTGCTGTCCAGGCTGAAAAAACTCATAGTTTGTTCCTCTTTTCTGTTGAATTAAACGTGCCGCCGATCTGCGTTCCGGCTGGCAGACATTACATAAAAGTATAGCGAATTTTTCTGAAAAAAGCAATGAAGAGAATATAAACTTTTCGTTTCGGCAATTTGCATAAGACTGAACATTTTGTTTGTGCAAAGTGGACAGAACGAAACAGTTTTAGAAAATCCGAAAGCAGAATTGACAATCTGCCGATGGAAACTTTGTGTAATTGTGGCATGGTCGAATTGGGTGAGAAAAGGTATACTAGTCCCATAAGCAAGAGAGATGCAAATCGCAAAACTCAAAATACAAAACGCATGATGTTCATTTAGGGAGGATTCAAAAATGGCAAGTTTATCTTTACAGCACATTACGAAAAGATATCCGAACGGTTTTGAAGCAGTAAAAGACTTCAACCTGGAGATCGCTGACAAAGAGTTCATCATCTTCGTAGGACCGTCTGGATGCGGTAAATCTACAACACTTCGTATGATCGCAGGTCTTGAGGAGATCTCCGATGGTACTTTAAAAATCGATGACAAAGTAGTAAACGATGTAGAGCCGAAAGACCGTGATATCGCAATGGTATTCCAGAACTACGCTCTGTATCCGCACATGACCGTATATGATAACATGGCATTCGGTCTGAAACTGAGAAAAGTTCCGAAAGATCAGATCGACAAACAGGTTAAAGAAGCAGCTAAAATCCTTGACCTGGAGAAACTGCTTGATCGTAAACCGAAAGCTCTTTCCGGTGGTCAGAGACAGCGTGTTGCTATGG
>CAVBNJ010000089.1:0-9091 GCA_963596755.1 bacterium | reverse complement strand
CCCCAAGGAACAGCTTCAGAAAATGGGTCTCCGGCCGCTCAATCTGGATGCGTATCGAAAAACAACGAGAGAAAAAGCAAAGAAACCGGCTCCGGATGGAACGCCGGTTGTGCGGGCGGATCATCTGGCTGTGGGTTATGGAAAGAAAAACTCTGTGTATGAAATCGAGAATTTTTCCATCTGCAAAGGGGAAATTGTGGGCCTGATGGGACACAACGGAGTGGGAAAAAGTACGTTTGCTAAAACGCTCTGCGGCCTTTTGAAACCGGTCGCGGGAACGATTGCCCCCGCAAAAGAGAAGGAACGGCTGAAACAGTGCTTTATGGTGATGCAGGATGTGAATTACCAGCTGTTCTCAGACAGTGTGCGCGAGGAAGTCCTGCTCGGAGCCGGAAAACCCAAGCTGTGCGACGAGGTGCTGGAGGCGCTTGGCCTTACCGGACTGGCGGACCGCCATCCGATGAGTCTGTCCGGCGGGCAGAAACAGCGTGTAGCCATCGCATCGGCGCTGCTTTCGGGAAAAGAACTGATCATTCTGGACGAGCCGACAAGCGGGCTCGATTATTATCATATAACACAGGCGGCAGAACTGCTGAACCGGCTGAAGGAGTCGGGAGCCGCTGTGCTGGTGATCACACACGATGAGGAACTGGCCGCCGGCTGGTGCGACCGCGTCGTGTGGCTGGGAGAGGAGAAAAACGATGGAATTTAAGAAAAGCGAATGGATCGGAAACTGGACAAATTTTGAAAAATATATTTACAGCGAAGACGCTGCCATGCAGCAGTGCTGGGCGGAGGCCGAGGAGTGCGCAAAGGCGATGCCGATGTTTAAAAACGGAGTGAAAACATTCTGGCAGATGGCATGCAGCACCATCACAAAAGAGACTCCGGTGCGCCTCGGCGGCTGGAAAATCACCGAAATGAGTGACGGAACAGAGGGAATGGAAATCGAATGGTTCGACGAAAACGGAGTGAGTCTCGGCAGTTATCCATACGAATGCCGGGAAATCCTCGCAAAAGGACTGGAAGCAAAAGAAAACTTCGTATTCGAAGCCAGAACTGCCCCGGCAGACTGGCCGTTCCGCTATCTCGTTGCCATGGAGCCGATGCCGGAGCGTGCGGCAAAAGAAAGCGGCGGCCTCTTAAGCCATCTTCATTTCCAGTATGCATCATCGCTGGAAAACCTGATTCAGGACGGAAAACTGAAAAATCCCATGTGGTACGCGACCATGTGCGATGCCGACGGTGACCTGCTCGACGAATGCAACATCGTCCGCGCACTGCACCGGATGCCGAAATGGGAGAAACTGCCGGAATAACTGGCTTTTTCCAGCATTAACTGATAAGATAAATGCTGGAAAGGGGGATTTCTACAATGGGATTTCGAAAGGATTTTCTATGGGGAGGTGCGGTTGCGGCGCACCAGCTGGAAGGAGGCTATGACCGGGACGGAAAGGGCCTCAGTATTATGGATGTTGTGACTGGGGGAGATGTAAAGACCAGGAGACGGATCACAGAACGGATTCTGGAGGGCGAAAACTATCCCAATCATGATGCCATTGATTTTTACGATCATTATAAAGAGGATATTCGTCTGTTTGCAGAAATGGGATTCAAGTGTTTCCGCACCAGCATTGCATGGACGAGGATTTTTCCGCAGGGAGATGAGGAGCAGCCAAACGAGGCAGGCTTGAAATTTTACGATGATGTCTTTGATGAATGCCGGAAATATGGAATTGAGCCGGTTATCACGCTGAGCCATTTCGAAATGCCGCTGCATCTTGTGCAGGAGTACGGCGGATGGAGAAACAGAAAGCTGATTTCGTTTTTTGTAAAATATGCTGTGACATGCTTTGAGCGGTACAAAGACAAAGTAAAATACTGGATGACCTTTAATGAAATCAACAACCAGGCGGATATTGGAGACGGCGAAGTATTTATGTTCTATGCCAATTCCGGAATCGTATGCCGGCCGGAAGAAAATGCAGAGCAACTGATGTACCAGGCCGCTCATTATGAACTTGTGGCAAGCGCGGAAGCCGTAAAAGCAGGCCATGCGATCAATCCGGATTTCCAGATTGGCTGTATGATTGCGATGTGCCCGATTTATCCGGCGACCTGCCGCCCGGAGGATATTCTGCAGGCGGAAAAGTCGATGCAGAAAAGATATTATTTCACGGATGTACACGTAAAAGGAACGTATCCGGCCAATATTCTGCGGTACTGGGAGAGACAGGGGTATCATCTGGATGTGACAGAGGAAGATCTTGCGGTGCTGAAAAACGGCTGTGTAGATTATATCGGATTCAGCTATTATATGTCCTTCTGCACAAAAGCATCGGAGGAAAACCCAGACTTTGACTACCGCGGAGAGAAGGACCGCGTGAAAAATCCGTACGTAAAAGCAAGCGAATGGGGCTGGCAGATTGACCCGGTCGGACTCCGGTACGCACTGAACTGGTTCACGGATCATTATCAGGTACCGCTTTTTATTGTAGAAAACGGCTTCGGCGCATACGACACCGTGGAAGAAGACGGAAGCATCCATGATCCTTACCGGATTGAATACCTGCGGTGCCATATTCAGGAAATGAAAAAAGCAGTGGAAGACGACGGCGTCGACCTGATGGGCTACACCCCATGGGGCTGTATCGACCTCGTCAGCGCAGGCACCGGCGAGATGGATAAGCGATATGGATTTATCTACGTAAACAAACACAACGACGGAACCGGCGATCTGTCCAGGCATAGAAAAGATTCGTTTTACTGGTATAAAAATGTAATTGCCTCCAATGGAGAAAACCTGTAGGCAGCACGTTAAAATTAAACCGCAGGTATAATGACAACTCGCCAATTTTATGATACACTGAAGAAAAGCAGAAAAAAGAACCTGTTAAAGAGGTTTTGGAAAGGAAAAACAGATGTCAGCAAGAATGTGTTTCAGCTACCGCAATTTAAAACATACTCCAAAAGCAACGTTTGTCGAAGAGCAGCGTGGCTTTGTTTTCATGTGTTCAATTGGGGAAAGCGTTGGAACGGATTCTGCAGAGAATGATGCGGGAGGGCCGGTTTAGCCGGAGGCATCAGACAACTGGATAGGGAAGAAGAGGAGCCGCTTATCACATGTTGAACACATGGGATAAGTGGCTTTTTTGATATCCGGCACATCGAAATACGAAAGGAGGAAACAAAAATGGATCAGATCGAAATCAAAGGAAAAGTAAATACAGCAGTTTGTTATGCAAAGGTCGTGGAGGAAGAAGCCATCGAGCAGATCCGGCGCATGTGTGATTATCCGATGACGGAAGGCTCGCGCATCCGCATCATGCCGGATGTGCATGCGGGAAAAGGATGCACGATCGGGACAACGATGACGATTCATGACAAGGCCGTGCCGAACGTGGTCGGCGTGGATATCGGGTGCGGCATGTACATCGTGAATCTGGGAAAAGCCGAGCTGGATTTTGCAAAAATTGATGAGGCGGCGCACTTCATCCCGTCCGGTATGAATGTCTGGGAGGGAAGACAGGAACGCTTTGATCTGACGGCACTCGCCTGTAATCGGGAACTGAAGGATATGAAACGTCTGGAGCGGTCGATCGGAACCTTAGGCGGCGGCAACCACTTTATCGAGATTGATGAAGCAGCCGACGGCACAAAATATCTCGTCATCCATTCCGGCTCGCGCAATCTTGGAAAACAGGTGGCAGAGTATTACCAGAATCTGGCGGTGTGGCTGGACCGCGGCTACGGCGAATATCTGGAAAAACGCGAGGAGCTGATACGGACTTACAAAGAGCAGGGCCGCAGAAAGGAAATTCAGGAGGCATTAAAACAGCTGCAGTGGAAACAGACTGAGGCGCAGATGCCGGAGGATCTCTGTTATCTGTCGGGAAAATATCTCGAAGCGTACCTGCATGACGTGGAAATCTGCCAGCAGTTCGCCCGCCGGAACCGGGAGAAAATGGCAGAAATTCTGCTGGAGCGGACCGGCCTTACCGGCACCGATGCGTTCCACACAATTCATAACTATATTGATACAAAAGAGATGATTCTCCGAAAAGGCGCCATCGCAGCGCACAAAGGAGAGCGGGTGCTGATCCCGATCAACATGCGTGACGGCAGCATCCTCGCCGTCGGAAAAGGAAACCCGGAGTGGAACGATTCCGCCCCGCACGGAGCCGGACGGCTGATGTCGCGCAAAAAAGCAAAAGAAAACCTGGAACTGGAGGAATACCGGAAGAGTATGGAAGGAATCTATACCACTTCCGTCAACGAACATACCCTGGATGAAGCGCCGATGGCGTACAAATCGCTGGACGATATTCTCGATGTGGTCCGTGCATCGGTCGATATCGCGGAGGTGCTTCATCCCGTTTACAATTTCAAAGCATCAGAATAGAGGCGGAGGAGCCTTAAGTTGAGAAAGCTTCCTCCGCAAAAAGGAGGAAGAAACCATGATGACAATTCCGTCAATTGATATGGAAGCAACAGGAAGAAACATTACAAGACTGCGGCAGCAGGCGGGCCTTACGGTCCGCGACCTGCAGGAAATTTTCGGCTTTACTACCCCGCAGGCCATCTACAAGTGGCAGCACGGCACCGCCATGCCGGCGATCGACAACCTGGTCGTGCTGGCGGCAGTCCTGCATGTGCCGATGGACGAAATCGTGGTCGTAGAGACAAGAGAGCTTGTGCTGGCAAGTGCATAAAATCCGGGCGTGAGCGCACCTTCCGCCCGGTGCGCAGAACAGAATCCATTATACCACGGGTTGAATGACAAACCAGACATCCTAAGATATAATAAAGACACAACAAGGGCAGGTAAGCCTAGCGGCGAAGGCGGCGGACTGTAAATCCGTTACAACAGAAACATCGTTGGTTCGAGTCCAACCCTGCCCATGCAAAGATCAGTCACGGAAAGTCTCCCCCGGCTCCGTTGACTTTATATCGGCGAACTGATAAGATACTCATAAGTATGTTCCTATGAGTATCTTATTTTATGTCTCAAAAACAAAAAGGGGAAAATAAATGATGACAAAAAAGAAAATCATTGGTCTGTGTGTCGGCGCTGTTGTTCTGGCTGCGGCCGCGGTTGGTATAAAGGAAGGCAGCTGGCTGATGAAGCATCAGCGGATGCAGCATGAGTTTACGCATGAGATGAGTGCCTTCACAACGAAAACAAACGCGGAACTGATCCAGCCGACCATTGTTGCGGAGGATGATATCTACGGCTGGTTCTTCCACGAGGAAGATGACGGCCTCTACATGAATCTCTATTACCGCATCAAAAACGAATCCAACCAGAATGAAATTGCATCCAGTGAATTTCCGGTAGAGATCGGGGAGGAGCTTCTTACGGAAGGTGAAGTGTGGAGCAGGACGACGCGGACTGCGAAAAACCAGGTTCATGCGGAATATCTGAAAGGAAAAAACGACATGACCGTTTCGTTCGATGTCTATTATCAGTGTGAAGGCTCCTGCGGAGAATATTTTGCGGACATCACAGTGACAGACAGCGAGACAGGAAACGTCTATTACAGCAGCGAGGAGGCAGAATAAAAAAATATGCCCGAAAAACAAAACAAAAAGAAATGGCACAAACCGCCCGCAGAGCGGATCATGATGATGGGCTTTGCGGCGGTGATTCTGCTGGGAACGGTTCTTCTGTGCCTGCCGATTTCATCAGCGGACGGAAAGAGTGTTTACTGGCTTGATGCCCTGTTCACGGCGACGACCTCCGTCTGCGTGACCGGCCTTGTGACCGTTCCGACGGCGACGACATGGAGCACGTTCGGAAAAATTGTGGTGCTCGGCCTGATCCAGTTCGGAGGTCTCGGCATCATGGCGTGTCTGACGATGATCCTTCTGATCCTGCGGCGGAAAATCAGCCTGCAGAGCCGGAAACTGATTCAGGACACCTACAATCTGCCGGTCTTAAAAGGAAGCGTCGGCATTGTGCGCCGTCTTCTGATCGGCACGGCGACCGTCGAAATCGCGGGAGCCGTTCTGTACAGCTTCTGGTTTGTGCCGGAGTACGGCTTCTTAAAAGGAATCGGCTACAGCATTTTCCATTCGATCTCAGCGTTCTGTAATGCCGGAATCGATCTCGTCGGCGAGTCCTCGTTCGCCCCGTTTGTAACAAACCCGCTGATCAACTTCACGACCATGGGACTGATCCTTTTAAGCGGCCTCGGTTTCCCGGTCTGGTGGGAAATCATGGAACGGGTACGGGATCTTCTGACAGGAAAACGAACCCGGAAAAACTTCGTGCGCGGCTTTACGCTCCACACAAAACTGGTCTTAACGACAACCGTGATCCTGCTGTTCGGCGGCGCTTTTCTGATTCTCGCGCTCGACTGGAATCACGCGTCATCCCTTGGCAGCCTGAAACCGGCGCAGAAAGTCATGGCGGCCTTTTTCCAGTCCGTGACAACGAGAACTGCCGGCTTTGAGACAATCCCGCAGGCAAACTTTTCCGACGGTTCCGCGATGGTGAGCATGATCCTCATGTTCATCGGCGGCTCCCCGATGGGAACAGCGGGCGGTGTCAAGACGACGACCGTTGCGATGCTGCTCGTGCTCGTCGCATCGTACATCCGCGGCGATTCTGACACGGTTGTCTGGGGACGGAAAGTCATGGAAGAAAACATCCGCACTGCGGTCGTCATTTTCTTCTTTGCACTGACGATGGCATTCACCGCGACGGTTCTTCTCGTCTCTGTGACCGGAAGCCCGCTTCTCGATTGTGCGTATGAGATCATCTCGGCTGTCGCGACTGTGGGTCTCACCCGTTCGCTGACACCGACCCTCCCCGCAGCGGGAAAAATCATTGTGATTCTGGTCATGTTCATGGGCAGAATCGGACCTGTGACGCTGGCTGTTGCGCTGCGCCGCAGAACGAGAAGAAAAGACGTCGATATCCAGCGCCCGGAACAGAGAGTGCTGATTGGATAAAAAGGAGAAAATATGAGTAAACAATACGCAGTCATCGGACTTGGAAAATTCGGCTTCGCCGTGGCGACCACGCTTGCGCAGGCGGGAAAAGAAGTGCTTGCCATCGATAAAGACGCGGAGCTGGTACAGGAAATCGCAGATCTTGTGACCTACGCGGCGCGCGCGGACATCACCGACAGCCGTGTCTTTGCGTCGCTTGGCATCAGCAACATGGATGTGGTGGTCGTCGGCATCGCCGAAAATATGGAGGCGAGCATTCTTGCCACCCTGCAGGCAAAAGAGGCGGGTGTGCCGCTCGTCATCGCAAAGGGCATGAGCCAGATGCACGCCAACATCTTAAAAAAAGTCGGTGCAGACCGCGTCGTGATGGCGGAGAGTGAGACGGGTGTCCGCCTTGGAAAAAATCTGATTTCCGGCGGTTTCCAGGACTTTTTCATGCTGTCGGATTCGTTCTCCATGGTAGAACTTCCCGTGCCGGACGCGTGGACAGGCCACAATCTCGAGGAGCTGGATCTGCGGAAAAAATACGGCATCAACGTGATCGCTGTGAAAAACGACGCGGATATCCGTGTGAACGTAAACCCGAAAGCAGTATTAAAATCGGACGAGGTGCTGATTCTGGTCGGCGAAAATAAAGAACTTGCCAAATTGATGAAAAACAGGAAATGAGGGAACCATTCATGATTACAAGCAGCAGCAATGCACAGGTAAAAAACATTATTGCGCTGAATAAAAAAGCAAAAGAGCGCCGCGAGCAGGATGTTTTCGTGGCGGAAGGCTGGAAAATGTTTCAGGAAGCGCCGCGGGAATGGCTGAAAAAAGTGTATGTATCCGAAAGCGGCAGCAAAACGCATGAAATGCCGTCCGACGGGACAGAATATGAAGTAGTGGACGACCGCGTATTCCAGGCGATGTGCGATACAAAAACCCCGCAGGGCGTCTTAAGCGTGATCCGCATGCCGCATTACACCGAAAAAGAAGTGCTGGAAAACGGAAAAACCCCGCTTCTGATGGTACTCGAGGATCTGCAGGACCCGGGCAACGTCGGAACGATCATCCGAACCGCAGAGGGCGCCGGAGTCACCGGCATCATCATGAGCCGCGGCACCGCCGATATTTTCAATCCAAAGACCATCCGTTCCACGATGGGATCGATCTACCGTATGCCGTTTCTGATCGTGGAGGATGCCGTTGATTTTGTGAAACGATTAAAAGAACGGAACATCTGCACCTACGCAGCGCACCTGCACGGCGTGCATTCCTACCGCGAGGAGGATTACACGAAAGGAACCGCATTCCTGATCGGAAATGAGGGCAACGGCCTGACCGACGCGATGGCAGAAGCGGCCCAGTGCCTGATCCGCATTCCGATGGAAGGAAAAGTAGAATCCCTGAATGCGGCGATCGCATCGGCGGTCCTCATGTATGAGGCGCACGGCCAGAGAGCATAACCGCCATCGTTTCCGGTTTCTTACATTTCTCTTAACACCCTCGACACGGGCGGCATTTTGCGTTAGAATAGGAAGAACAGAGTCCAATATAAGAATGAAATTGCCAACTGAGAGTTGAAATTGGGAGGAAGGAAAATGAGTGAGAAAAAAAACATCAGCAAAAAGGAACTTCGCAGAAAAAAGCGAAAACAGATGCTGATGATCAAAACGGGAATCCTCTGTGTTCTGCTTGTGATCCTCGGCATTGGAATCTGGGCTTTAGCAGGAGGAACAGAAAAAATCCAGCAGAAAGCACAGGAAAAAGAGGATCAGAAAACCGCAGAAGTAGACGGTTCCGTATCGTCGGACAGCACAGGCAATGCCGAAGCGCCGACAACGAAAGCACAGATTATGGCGGAAGCCGAGGCGCTTGCGCAGACGTATGATTACGACGGAGCGATCGAAAAACTCCAGAGCGTGGAGGGCGCGGCAACCGACGCGGACATTATTACAAAAGTAGCAGAATACACCAGCACCAGAGATGCGTGTGTGCGTGTCAACATCAACGAAGTAACCCATATTTTCTACCATTCCCTTGTCGTAGATCCGCAGAAAGCGTTCTATCAGGACAACGCACAGACCGCAGGCTTCTGCCAGTGGATGACCACCGTGGATGAGTTCAAGGCGATCACCCAGCAGATGTA
>CAVBNJ010000088.1:0-9304 GCA_963596755.1 bacterium | reverse complement strand
TACATGTGCTCCGTAGGTCTGTGCACAGTAAAGCCATAACTGGAAGGTTGCGGTACAGGTAAAGCCGATGGCGATCAGGCCCCAGCTCTCAATGGTAAACTTTGTTTCTTTTAACTGCTGGATCAGGGACGGCTGTTTCTCTCCTGTTTTCTCCGCTTTCGGTACTGGTGCTACAAAAATAAATACGGCTACAACAAGGAAGGCAACGCCAGTATAGAAGATGACATTGGTCATTCCAAAAGTCGCTGTTGCGGCAAATCCAAGAATCATCGGAAGGACTTTCTGTCCGCCGGAAATAAAGAACTTCGTTAAAATTGTGGCAAGTCCTGTTCTCGGTGCAAGAATTTCTACACAGCAAGGAATAACGCCGCAGTCCAGGAATGAGTTTGCAGATCCGGAAATCAGGCTTCCGATATAAGCAACCATCATCGTTGGTGATTTTGCAATCATAAACATGGATACTGCGTATAATAACGCGCCCAGTGCAACACATACTTTTCGTCCCAGTTTATCGGAAAGCGGTCCGGCAAACGGAAGAATAATTAACCGTCCCAGTCCGGCAGCAGCGATAACCGTTGCTACTAATCCGATATCTTTTACAACATCTCCGCCCCACTGTTTAATCAGTGCTTCTTTCATAATCTGCTGTCCCAGCACGCCTGTTGCAATTCCCTGAACAAAGTAGTTCAGATAAAGCACAAACGCGGTAGGATAATACTTTGCTTTTGAATTCATAACTCTCTCCTTCTCCTTTTTTCTTGATGTACTCTCGGGCTTTTACCTGTCACTGTCCTTATTCTAAATCTGTATGTTAATTTCATGTCAATATCTTTTCTGCTTCTTTTTCCCGCTTTTTTCTGTTAATTTTTTCACATTATTTCGCTTTTTCCTCCTCATTTCGTTATTTTTTTATCAAAAGAAAAGCCAAACCTGCATGTCGCTTTCAGGTTTGGCTTTTTCTTATTTTTTCCTTGTTTTATGCCTGTTCCGCGGGTATCATGACCTTATAATAGCTCACGGCCCGGCCATGTTCCATCACCATTTTCAGCCTCCGGAAATAAATATCTCCCGGATAATCCTCAAATACCTTTCTCTCGATAAAAATCCGGTCCAAAATTTTCATGATTTTACCGCTGGCGATGGCCTCATCTACCTTCACAAAGGTGACGTACGCTCTCTTTGCTGTAAATCGTTCCACCAGATCTTCCGCATAGGTTCCATCGGCGTAATCCGCCTGATCAATTCCGATTCCCCACCGGTAAGACAGTTCTTCCCCTTTTAAAGATTCTCTTTTGATCTGGGCAAAGGTTCTGGTATCGTGTTTTTCGTAATCGATCCCTGCTTTTTCGATTTCTCTTCCCTTTACCCACTCAATGCCTTCCGTCTGCCAGTAAATCAGAACAGGATCGACTTTCTCCACAAACCACTCATTCTCTTTTTCGTCCCACTCTTCTAATTCATCTTTCATTTTCTGAACTTTCTGGCGGGTCTCCTGCAGCTGCGCGATCTGTGCATCCAGCTGTTCCAGATGCTTTTGGAAACATTCATTGATCCCGGCTTCGTCGGCTTCTTTGATCATATATTCAATATCTTTGATGGGAAAATCCAGTTTTCGATAATGCATGCACTCATGGATAATGGTCCGCTGATTTAATTCATAATACCGGTAATTGGACTGCTCATCCCGCACATTGTCGATCAGGCCCATATTTTCATAATATTTGATCGTATGGGCCGCCAGCCCGGTATATCTTGCTATCACGCCTATTTTTTCTTTCATTGCGTTATCCCCCAACTTGCCTTCCATCAGTTCCGAAGCGCTTCCGCCTCTTCTTTTGTACAGCCCTCACGGCTGTAGCGGGCTTTTTCGTAGCCGTCGTGCAGCCGTCTCATGGTATCACCGGAAAGTTCGTTTCTCTCTTCGAGCTCTGCCGGGGTTTCGGCTCCGGTCGGCTGGTATTTTCCGGCTTTTTTAATCGTCTTTTTATACTGCCGGCGGATCCTCATATTCGGTGAGAGGTAGCCCTCTCTCTTTTCCCGTTTCCACGGCAGATTTTCCCGTTCATCTTTTCCCTGATGCAGAAACAGCACCTCGTCCTCCTCATCCTCCGAGAACGCCTTTCCCGCATTTCTGACACTCTGATAAATCGCCCGCAGAATCGCGGCTCCGACCGCTACCAGAATCAGATACATTATGCCGGTAAAGAGGTTCTGAATCCACGCGGGCATCGGTTTATATTCTTTGTCTCCGAGCAGTTCGGACATATCGCCCTGCTCCGCAGCCTGCGGTGTCTCTTCCTCCGGGGTTTCCACTTTTGCCGTACTCTCGACCTCTTTCGGCTCATATCCGGCAATTGCCTCTGCGATCGGATCTTTGCCGTAGAGCACCGATGGGAGCACGAACAGCACCAGCAGAAGCACTGCAATTTTCAGGATCATTTTTCCGGTTCTCTGCATCGTCTCCACCGGGAGATTGGCGATTTTCTGGTGATCGCGGATAAACCTATGCATACCGTCGAGGTACTGGCAGAAGAAGCACAGAAACAAATCTGCAAACAAAAGATAAAACATCAGATGCCAGTAAAACGGGATTTTCAGCACTACGCCGATCACATACTGTGCGATAAACCATAGAAAATGGATCGGCTTCGGCTCGTCAAGGAGCGTCGGGATCTCCCACGCCTCCTTATCCGCCAGCGGCATTGCGCCGGTCGGAAGATCCTGCGCTGCTTTCTTTAACTGGCCTTTGCGGATGCGCACGTAGCCGCGGATCAGGAAAATAACCGCCGCCAGAATGCCCGTCATCACGCCGGAGAGGCTCTCCAGAAACGCCGGGGAAATGCCGTTTTCAAACTTGCTTTTTCCGTCGGACGCTGTCACTGCTGCTTCAATCGCTGCTGCCGCCTGTGTGCTGAAGATTCCGCAGCAGAATTTTGCTGCCAGATACGTCACGGCGCAGACTGCCGTTCCGGCAAGCAGAAACTGCCAGAGGGCCTTCGTTTTCCGGATCAGAAACCAGCTTGCGGCGGTCGGAATCAGAAGCAGGAGCGAAAGGGCACAGAAACATGCTGCCTCCCGTCCGTCAAGTTCCATAAAACCTGCGGCAAAGGCGTAGAATCCCAGAAACAGAAGCCACACGTGAATCCAGGCAAGCGGAATCTGTACCGGTGTCTTTTTTATTTCCATGATTTCACCTCCCAGCCGATTGTCGTGTATGCGCGGTTCTGTTCCGCCGGAAGCTCTTCGCCCGGCAGATACGGGATCACCCAGAGCACCTGGTTCTGCGCGCCGGAGAGCAGATGAAGCGCCTCGCGGACCTCATCGGTTCTGTTTTTGGATACGACGACGTAGGTGTGGCCGCTAAGCTCTTTTTCTGCCTCCTGATGCAGAAACTCCGCGCAGCCGGCGAGATTTTCCTTAAGCTGCACACACGCCAGTTTCCGGTTCAGTTCTGCTGTTTTTCCGGCTCCCGCCGCCAGATGGACGCGCAGCTCCTCGCCGGTCTCCTCATCTTTTGCATTGCTCTTTACCCACAGATTCATCTTGTTTTTCACCATCCGCGCCGCAAGCGATGAAGTGATGCGGATGCTCTCCTCAACCTGCGCTTCCTCGCGCAGAATATTGGAGTCCTCGATATCGAGCAGTACCGTGACTTCCACGCTCGTTGTCGCGTCGAACTGGTTGACCATCAGATCTCCCATCCGCGCCGATGATTTCCAGTTGATGCGGTTCATCGGGTCTTCTTTGCGGTAATCGCGGATGCCGGAAAATTCAAACGGATCCTCGTACAGACGGTTTCTGGATAAAACCATGCCCGACACGGCACGGCAGATCATCTGGATCCGGGCCGTATCGACCTGGCGCGGGTAGACGTACATCTGTGTCCGCTGCGGATAGTCGCTGTAAAAGCCCTCGCGGAAAAAGAGATCGTATGCTACGGCATGCGCACCGGTGATCTCGTAAAAACCACGCTTTTTCGCCTGAAACGGCAGTGTTCTCGTGACCTGCTGGTGAAACAGGAACGAAAAGACATCGCGCTTGTAGCTCTGGTCGGTGATGCTCGCGTTTGCTTTCGCCTCGCGGTCAAATTCCAGGTTGCGGCTCATCGAGATGCCAAGCTCGAGTGCCGGAATCGGCAGCAGTTTATCGTTCACGACGACCTCTTTCAACGCACTCTCCTCGCCCTCGTAGATCGCGAAATCCTGGAAGCTGACCTGGATTTTCAGATTCTTCTGCCAGTTTTTCTGGTACAGCTTTTTCTGCAGAACCCAGGCAAGCGCGATTCCAAAAAGTAATAAAAGAAGCATATCATTTTACCTTCCTGACCAGTTTTCGGTCGGCAGCTCTACGTGGTTCAGGATTTCCTCGATCACGGACTCTGCGGCTCTTCCGTCATCGGCTCCGATCTGCATTGTGAGACGGTGTGCGAGAACCGGAACGGCTACAGCCTTAAAGTCTTCCGGCACAACGTAGTTTCGTCCCTGTACCAGCGCATGGCCCTGTACGGCACGCAAAAATGCCAGGGTTCCTCGCGGGCTCACGCCGCTTGCGATTTTGCTGTTTGCTCTCGTCTCCTGTACGATACGGACAAGGTACTGCACGAGCTCCGGGTGCAGGTAAACTTCTTTGCACGCTTCCTGCAGGGCACGGATTTCTTCTTTTCTGCAGACGGAGGACAGTTCGGCGAGCGGTTCTTCCGTTAGGAAACGGCCGATCATCTGTGTCTCTTCTGCCGGGCTTAATGCTTCCATCGAAAGTTTCATTAAGAAACGGTCCATCTGCGCCTCCGGCAGCGGGAAGGTTCCAAGTGTTTCGAGCGGATTCTGTGTGGCGATGACGAGGAACGGTTCTTCCAGCGGTCTTGTCACACCGTCCACGGTGATCTGGCGCTCTGCCATGCACTCGAGAAGGCTGCTCTGTGTTTTCGGCGTCGCACGGTTGATCTCGTCGGCAAGCAGGATGTTGCAGAAAGCGGGGCCTTTCGAGAAGACGAATTCGCCGCTTTTTGCATCAAAGTAGTTGAGGCCGGTGACATCGGACGGCAGCAGGTCCGGTGTGAACTGGATCCGGCCGAACTCTGCCTCGACAGACTTGGCTAGTGATTTCGCCATAACAGTTTTTCCGGTTCCCGGCACATCTTCGAGGAGAATGTGGCCTTTGGCGACAAGGCATGTCAGGACAAGCTCAATTGTACGCTCGTTTCCGATCATGACTTTTGCAATATTTTCTTTTAATTGCTGCAATACATTGTTTTCCATGTTTTGCTTCCTCCAGTAGTAAATGTTAATAAAAAAATCAACCCCTCGCTGCTCTGTTTTGTGAGAACAGCACGATAAATTTATTTTACAGCACATAAATTCAGAACACAAGCGGAAAAAGGACGATGCTGTACATACTTTTTACAGCATCGCCCTTAACGTTTTCTTCTATCTTAAATTTCTTCTCTCCTACAGTGCTTTCCGGTACAGCGCCTCGATATCCTGCTGGCGTGACGCCCTCGGGTTGACGGCGATGTTTCCGCTCTTCATCGCATCGACTGCCATCGGCACGATTTTGCTCTCGATCTCCTCTGCCGTCACTTCTTTTCCCTTTGCTGCCTGACGAATCGCATCGGTCAGATTTGCCGGGATTCCGATGGCTGTTGTCAGTTCACGGATCGCATCGACCAGCATCATCGGCTCGAATTCATCGGCGTATGCCGGAATTTCGCTGATATAGTTGTAGATCTTGAAATATCTTCCATGATCTGCCAGCGCATTGTACTCTGCGATGACCGGCAGCAGTACTGCATTGGCTACGCCGTGCGGCACATCGAAGAACGCACTTACCGGATGGCTCATTGCATGGACATTTCCAAGTCTCGCATAGGAGAACGCGATGCCTGCGAACAGCGAACCGGTCAGCATGGCTTCTGCGGCTTCCAGATCGGTTCTGCGTGCCACGAAGCGGCGGATGTTTTTGCCGATCAGTTCCATCGCTTTTTCTGCCATGGCATCCGAAAATGGGGATGCCGCTGTGGAAATGTAGGCCTCCTCCGCATGGATAAAGGCGTCGATCCCGCATGCTGCCGCAACGGATGCCGGAGCAGATGTCAGAAGTTCCGGATCGAGAATCGCGTACTCCGGAAGGAGTTCATAGCTGAATACAGTCAGCTTGTAATCTCTGCTGTGGTCGGTGATAACGGAAAATGCGGTCACTTCCGAGCCGGTTCCTGCGGTCGTCGGAATGGCGATCAGCGGGACGATTTTGCCCGGCACTTTGTGTGCTCCTTCATACTCCGTGATGCTTCCGCCGTACTTTGCTGTCACACCGACGGCCTTTGCCACATCCATCGGAGAACCGCCGCCAAGCGCTACGATAAAGTCTGCGCCGGAAGCGAGATAGCTCTCCGTTGCTTTTTCTACGGTGGTAACGGACGGGTTCGCTTCAATGTCCGTGAAAATATCGGCTGCAATTCCGGCTGCTTTCAGGCTGTCGGCTGCTTTGTCCACAACGCCCATCTTCTTTAACGTCGGACCGGAAAGAATCATGGCATGGGTTCCGCCCATTTTCTTTGCACACTCCGGCAGTTTGGCAAGGGTGCCGGCGCCCACGATAATATTCTGTGGAATCGAAAATTCAAATGGATTCATCTTATTTTTCCTCCTCAGCCAGCCATTTTAGCAAGGACACGGTCGATGGCCGCATCGATGACAACATCGAGTTCTGCATCGTCTGCCTCCGGCATCAGGGACGCTGCGTCCTCGTCGGAGATCAGCTCGATCAGGCTGCCGAATTTCTCTTTATATTTGAACTTGCATACGGCAAAGAATACAACGCCGAGGAGGCTCCAGCCGCCTACCATCAGCCACTCCTGCCATACCAGCGTTCCGCCGGAACCAGGAATGCAGTAAACAAGGACCATGCATCCGGACATCAGAACCGCCATGGTTCCAACGAATTTGTATGCCGGAACACGGTAAGGACGCGGCATATCCGGCTCTTTTTTCCGCAGGATCAGGAAGGAAAGAGATACCATGCAGTAAGCAAGACAGCATCCAAAGTTACCGGCATCGCAGATCCATACCATCATGCCTCTTCCTGCAAACGGAGCCAGCATGGTCAGCGCACCGATCAGGAACAGGGCGTTGATCGGAGTTTTGTGCTGCGGATGAAGCTTTGCGAACATCGGCGGAATCATGTAGGATTCAGCCATGGAATACAGGGCACGGGAACCGCCGATCATAAAGGAGTTCCAAGATGTGATAATACCGCACATACCGCCGACGATGATGACTTTTGCCATGATCGCGGTACCAAATGCTTTTGCCATCGCATCTGCTGTGACAAGTCCGGTTCCAGCTTCTGAGTTCAGGATTTCGGACGGATTCAGCACATAACCGACAGCCAGGATGACACAGGCATAGAATACAACCGCCATAACAACGGAGAGAATCATCATTTTGCCGATTTTCTTTAACGGAACGTTGATTTCCTCTGCTGCCTGCGGGATAACATCAAAACCAATGAAGAAGAACGGGGTAACAACGGCAACTTTGACAACATTCTGAATCATGGTTCCGGTGCTGTCGCCGACAAACATCTGTCCCTGCAGATTGCTGGCATCACCGTTGATGACAGATGCCACAATCAGAAGAATGCCGGCACCGCCGATGATACAGGTGAGGACGGTCTGCAGAATGGCTGCTGTTTTTGCGCCCAGCACGTTGATCAGGGTGATCAGGAATGCAACGATAACCGCTACGGCTACCCAGGAGGCATAGATATCAAATCCAGCTACGGTATACATATAGCCTTTCAGGAATCCCGGCCACAGATATGTAATGATCGTCGGGAAGGCACATGCTTCGAAACAGGTAACACTGACATATCCTAAAATAATGGCCCAGGTACAGATGAACGAACCGTTCGGACCCATTGCCTTATAACTGAAGACATGCTCGCCGCCGCACTGAGGCATCGCTGCGGTCAGCTCCGCGTAGGTCAGACCGATGAAGAAGATCATGACACCGCCGATGGCAAACGCGATCGCTGCTCCGACAACACCGCCTTTCTGGATCCAGCTTCCTGAGGAAACGACCCAGCCCCAGCCGATCATGGCTCCGAAGGCAATGACGAGAATGTCCCATGCACCTAATACTTTGTCAAATTCTGATTTTTTCTGTTCCATGGCTTATTCCTCCCCGCTTCCGTATTTCTTCTGAATCAGTTCCTCGAGATACTCCGCTGTGCCGTCCACACCAAGGAATGCACTATTGATCAGGATATCACGGTTATGCCGGTCACCGCGGTTGCTTCCGGTCAGCGCCAGATGACGTTTGTGGTAACGCTTATCTTTCTCCAGCAGAAGGATCTGCGCATCACTTTCGGAAAGATTGTGGCTCTTCATAATGTTCTGGATCCGGATCTCGTCCGGTGCATAGATAAAAGCCCGGAGGAGCTTGATCTCTTTGCTGTCTTTTAAGATATAGTCTGCAGAACGGCCGATGATCACGCACGGCTCTTTTTCCGCCAGTTTCCGAATGATCTGTTTCTGTACATGAATCGCACGGTCCGTCAGGTCCGCATATTTTGAGAAGGATCCTCGGACATCGCCTTCTGCTCCTTTTCCTGCGATGGTACCGCCCTCTTCTACACGGTTCATGATATCTTTTGGAATTCCTACTTCCTCGATGATTTGATCCACCAGCTCGCGGTTGTAAAATTTAATTCCGAGATCCTCCGCTATTTTCCTGCCGATGGCGTTTCCCTTGGCTCCATACTCGCAGCCGATCGTAATAACCAGATGTCCCATACCGTTTTCCTCTCACATTTATTTTCTCTGTTTTGCCTGCTGCTTCCGATTCACAGAATGAAAAACAAAACAGGACAGGGACGCATCGAAGCTTAAGTTCTTTGCTTTTTCTGACGTCCTTGTCCTGTTTCTTTTCACGCTATGAGATTTTTTATGATTTCTAATTCAAACTTATTTTTCCAGAGCTTTTACTGCCTCTTCGATGATAGCAACTGCCTTGTCGCAGTCCTCCTCGGTTACGATAAGCGGAGGAATCAGACGAATGATGTGCGCTCCGATGGCTGTGATCAGCAGATGACGGTCGAGGCAGCCATGTTTTACTTCTACGCCGTTGATCGTATCGTCAAATTCTACGCCGACCAGCAGTCCCTGATGTCTGACTTCTTTTACATGCGGCAGTTTTGCTAATTTTTCTGCGAAGTAATCGCCGACTTTCTTTGCATTTCCGGCAAGGTCACGGTCGATCAGTTCGTTGACTTCTGCCAGTGCTGCTGCACAGCTGACCGGGTG
>CAVBNJ010000087.1:0-9309 GCA_963596755.1 bacterium | reverse complement strand
ACCTGATCCTGGTCCTTTTACCATAACGTCAACAGTCTTTAAGCCATGAACCAGCGCTGCTTTGGTAGCAGTTTCTGCAGCCATCTGAGCTGCGTATGGAGTAGATTTTCTTGAACCTCTAAATCCCAGACCGCCGGCACTTGCCCATGAAAGAGCATTTCCTTCTGCATCAGTCAGTGTTACGATTGTATTATTGAAGGAAGACTGGATATGTGCCTGTCCGTGTTCAACGTTTTTTCTGACACGACGTTTTGTCGTTTTCTTTGTCACTTTTGCCATTTTAAAACTAACCTACACTTTCTTAATCTTATATTGGACTACTGGTTAAATTATTTCTTCTTATTTGCAACAGTTCTCTTAGGACCTTTGCGGGTTCTTGCGTTGGTCTTTGTTTTCTGACCACGAACCGGAAGGCCTTTACGATGACGGATACCTCTGTAGCATCCGATCTCCTGCAGACGTTTGATGTTCATAGCGATTTCTCTACGAAGATCTCCCTCTACAACCTGAGTCTCATCGATAACTGCGCTGAGTCTCTTTACTTCATCGTCTGTCAAATCTCTGCAGCGTGTATCTGGATTTACTCCAGCCTCTTTTAAGATACGATCTGCACTTGTTCTACCGATTCCGTAGATATAGGTCAGACCAATCTCAACACGTTTGTCTCTTGGTAAGTCTACACCAGCTATACGAGCCATGTACTTTGTCCTCCATTTTTCTAAAACATTAATATTTTCCTAATTGGGATACAGGTATGCGTGTATCCAGCCGTGTTCGCACGACCTTTCTCCTTCTGCCACCTGACAGATCGGAGTATTAAGCAATATTATAAGGGATGTCTGCGCTCCGCGCGTCCATCCGCCGGAGGTGTCCTGGCTGCAACTTGCCAGGTGTCTCACTTTATAATATTAACAGCAAAACAACGCACTCACGTGGTTCTTTGCTGCAGCCGCACTTAAAATCTGCACAATTACGATCAAGCCTAATGACGGATTAGCCCTGGCGCTGTTTGTGCTTTGGATTCTCACAAATGATTCTGATGCTACCTTTTCTTTTGATAACTTTGCATTTCTCGCAGATCGGTTTTACAGAAGATCTAACCTTCATGATGAATCCTCCTTTCTTTGCTCCTAGCGCCCCGTGTAGGGGAATTTTCTGTTGTAAACTTTTGGGATGCGTTTTCTTTTTGTGGGTTAGAAAAAAGTCCACGCGCAAAAGTTCGTTTTATAGTATAGCATTTTAGTACCGGAAATGCAAGAAATTTTTTACATATTTTTTTACTTTTTTTTGCGGTTTTTCTGTGCATATTTTCCTTTTGCCGAAAAATCCCCAAACGCCGAAAAAGAAGGAGAAGACAGGCTTCTCCTTCTTTTTATTCTCAAATTTAGTTTGAGCTGTTCAGCGGTTTGTATTTGCTTGCGCATACAGATTCTGTCTTGACTACATTTCCGTCCGCATCCTTATAATCGCGGTACGTTACGTTGCTCATCTCGTCGATCTGCTCGACACGCGGCTCTATGGTATAATCGCTTTCCTTGGTTCCGAGAATTTTTACGGTCAGGGTATCGCTGCTGTCGACAGACATCACGATTTTGACCGGATATTTATGGTTGTTCTCAAATTTGAAATCCGGGTAATCCCAGAATACGGTTGCGTCCATTCCTGACGGTACGTAGTGAACCGGCATGGAGTGGTTGGCTCTCTCTACGACATCGAGGTCGGTATAGAGAATGGCTGAGAACAGTGTGGAGGATACCTGGCAGACACCTCCGCCGAGTACCTGAACAACTTCACCGTCCTGATAACCTGCTGCCTCCTGATAGCCTTTTTCGGCTGTTGTATCGCCTACGACACCGTTGTAGGAGAAGGTTTCTCCTGCGAGAACGATCTGTCCGTTGCATGCCTGTGCTGCGAGGGTCAGGTTGTGGATACGTGCGCTCGTTCCGCCTGCTGCGCTGGAGCTGTATGTTCCGAGGACATCCTTAAACAGGTTGGCATTCATCTTCTCGGTCGTAATTTCCGGCTCGGTAAAGGTGAACGGAACAACGACATCGGTGTTCTCCTCTGCGCTCTCATACATGGCTCTTGCGGTATCGGTATCGAGTGATGTTCCGTTTTTGGATGCAACAACGGCATATCCGTCATCCGGGTCGAGGGTTGCATTGACCGGATCGGTATAGATCTGGCTTGCAATTCCGTCGAAGTCCGGTGTGGTAAGCTGGTTCTCTGCTGTCGGGCACTGGATCACATCCTGGAAGTTCAGGACAGATACGTTTGCCTTGATCTGCTCTTTTAAGGCATCCACATCCGGTCTCGTTCCGGAAATACCTTTGTGGATGACGAGGGAAGAATCGGTCAGCTCATAGCTGGTATCCTGCATGGAGTTGTAATCCTGAATTCCGCAGGATGCTACGGCATCATCCACCTTGTCAAGATCGGTGGCTTCCGGCTGTACCTCGTAGGTGAGCTTTTCGGCTTTTCCCTGTTTCATCTCCACCCACTCAACGCCGCGCATCAGAAGGTTTCCATGGCCTTTCTCATACGCTTTCTCAATTTCCGCAGATGCATCGATGCTGAGCATCGGGAATACGTTGATCGAATACTGCTGTCCGTCGAGTTCTACGGTAACTGCCGTATCCTTGTATGTATCTTCAAACTGTTGTTCCACCGCCTGTGCAGCTTCTTTCTTGCTCATGCCCTGAATGTTCACTCCGTTGATGGAAGCATCTGACCAGATCTTATCATCTTCAATGATCAGACAGAAGATTCCATATGCAGCGGCCAGTAAAACAATCACCGCAATGACACTCAATGATGCAACAAGGCCTTTGTTTGGTTTCTTTCCTTTTTTTGACATTGCACATTTTCCTTTCTTCTTACTACCGTGTAAGGAGCAGCGATGCTGTTATATAAATTCTCATAGAGTCTCTATAGCATTGTATCACATTATTTTGAGAATTCAACTAAATATTTCATGTTCACACAATTTTCGCGAACATACATTCTTCTGTCACTGCCCCTCTCACGCAGCATGTCAGGCTTTCTGTGCACTTTTTACGTTCTTTTTTGATCTTTATAATGGAAGCACTGCCTCGCAGAGTTCGCTTTCCAGGTTATCTTCCATCACCCAGCGATTCCCGTTTCTGACAAAGTTTATCCGAATGGTTCCGGTCTGGTCACTTTCTTCTGTTCCCATCTCAAATTCCTCGCCGACGCTCTCGTACAGTGCATCGATCGTCTCATCGATGGTCATACCCGGATTTTCCCCTCTTTTTTCGCCCATCCGTTCCTGTCCTCCCTGGATAATCTGATCCATGGCAAAGGAACCAATCTTCACTTCCACAACGGCTTCTTTCTCATTTTCAGAAACGAGTCTTGTCTCATATCCCAGTTTGGAAAGCCCTTTCTGTACATGGGAATAGAACTCTTCCTGATGCGCATCCGGATCGAGAAGGACACATCCAAGACGTGACTCTCTCATGCGGTTCATAAAGCTCTCCGCCATCTTCTGCTGTACGCTTACGTACTCTGTCTCTTCCATTCCCGCCTTTTCTGCAGCTTTCGTATCCTCTTTTAAAACGGCAGCGAGATACGCCTGCGCCTGATTTTCCGGTGTCTGTTCCGCTGTTTTCTGGCAGCCGGTAAACGCTGCCATCATCGCCATGCATAATAATCCTGCTTTCCATTTGCTTATCGTTCTCATATTCTTATCCTCTTTTCCTCTTTTTTGTTCTGCACCCTTTTGTTCCGGCTGCTGTATTATCATAGCAGATCACAAATCGCAGGAAAAGCGATATATTCCGTTATTAAATCACGGTTTTTCCACTATTTATTTTTTCTGATTTCTGTTATACTGAACGATATCAGGCATCCGCAATATGCAGGAAACGGAGGAACTTTTATCATGAATCGATCCAATATTGAAGCTTTTCTTGCTCTGACAAAAGAAAAAAATATCGTAAAAGCGGCGGAATCTCTCTACCTCTCTCCTTCTACGGTCAGTACACAGTTGAAAGTTCTGGAAAATGAGCTGGGCATCCCGTTGTTTGAACGCCACAAAGGCCACAAGTCGGTTGTCCTCACGCCGAAAGGGGAAGCCTTTTCCAAAATCGCTCACGATTTTCTTGCTCTTTTCAATGAATGCGATCATCTGAAGAATGAGGAAGAGCAGCACATACTCTCCATCACAACGGCGGACAGCTTTCTGGAGTATAATCTCGCTGCACTCTACCGTCAGATGGTCTTTGGACCGGAACGGTTTCATCTGCAGGTAAAGCTGCACCCCTCGGATATGATTTACTCTCTGGTTGCCAAAAAAGAAGTCGACGTCGGTTTTGCCACATATCAGACGAATTATCCCGACGTCGAGGTCCTGCCCGTTTATGCAGATGATATGGTTGTTCTTTTTCCCAAATCCTCTTCTTTTTCAGATTCTTCCATTCATCCATCTGCACTTGATCCGGAGCGGGAGCTCGTCATCGGTTCTCCGAATAATAAGCACCTGGGCTGCGGCGCCGTTTTCAACACCTGGCGCTCCACCTTTCTCGACGGTGAAAAACTCCCCCTGGTCCGTGCCAACAGCATTTCTGTGCTCTATAATTTTCTCTCTGCGCCGTCCGCGGATTTCTGGATGTTTGCCCCGCGCACAACTGCCCTGGGACTGTGCAGCGAATTTCCGCTGAGAATCACAGAGCTGGAAGAAAATCCGCCGCAGCGTATGTGCTATCAGCTGACGCACCGTTCTCCTACCGAGACAACGCGAAGAAATCTGGAATTGTTTCATACACACCTGAAAAAATATCTCCAAACATTTTCGCCGTCCGTCTCCATCTTCTTGTGATATTTATCAATTGTATGGGTTTTTACAAACTTTTTTCATGAAATTTTATACTTTTTTCATTGCTTTTTCCATTAAAATCCTGCATAATACATGTGGAAGGTTTCAAAAGGGACTTAAAAAAGCATTTAAGCTCCCGCCGCCGCGGATGCTGCAGGGTTTGCTAAATTGGTGCTTGCTTTGTGGCTGTCAGAAATCTGAAGGCCGGTGATCGAAATCTCTATTCTGTAGAACGGTTACTGTTATTGGGGATGAATACAGAGAAACACATACAGAGAAAAAGCCATCCGGCATGCCGGATGGCTTTTTTTATCGTATCTCTTATTTATCTCTCCAGATGATACGTCCCTTGTCCAGATCGTATGGGGACAGCTCGATGGTTACTTTGTCTCCCGGGAGAATACGGATGAAGTTCATACGCAGCTTTCCGCTGATATGAGCTAATACCACGTGTTTGTTCTCCAGTTCTACTTTAAACATTGCGTTTGGTAATTTCTCGAGGACAGTTCCCTCTACCTCAATTACATCTGCCTTAGACATTGATTAATCCTCCTTCAACTCTTTGCAACTTTTTTCTTTTAATGCCTTACGGATATCTTCATCACGGACGGCGTCGGTCATTTCGTAGTCCGGCTGTACGTGAATCAGCTTCTTTTTTTTCGGCCGGTCGGCGGTACGGATTTTTCCGTCCACCAGGAAGACGTACGGTTCCTGTACATCAGAAATCACGTACAGCTTTCCTTTGTCGTGGCCAGCCAGGCTTCTGGCAAACATTCCTTTCACAATCGGTTTCATAAATCCTCCTCCGTATGCGAAAGTGTCAGAATTTCCGGTTCTCCCTCCGTAATCAGAATCGTGTTCTCATAATGTGCGGCAAGAGATCCATCTTCTGTCACAACGGTCCAGTCATCATCCAGCCATCTTACCGAATAGCTGCCCGCCGTGATCATCGGCTCGATCGCGAGCGTCATGCCAGGCTGCAGACGGACGCCGCGGCTTGGCTGTGCGAAGTTCGGCACTGCCGGATCTTCGTGCAGGTGTGTGCCGATGCCGTGGCCTACGAGGTCACGGACAACGCCGTAGCCGAAGCTCTCTGCGTATGCGCCGATCGCCGCCGAAATTTCATGCAGATGATGACCTGCTTTTGCGTATTTGATTCCCTCGAAGAAGCACTGACGCGTTACTTCGACCAGTTTTCTGGCCTCCGGCGAGATTTCACCGACCGCGTGTGTGCGGGCTGCGTCGGAATGGTATCCTTCGTAGATCAGTCCTGCATCCAGGCTGACAATATCCCCTTCTTTGAGAATCCGTTTTTTACTTGGGATTCCGTGAACCACTTCTTCATTCACAGAAACGCAGATCGAAGCCGGATACCCATTATAGTTTAAAAAGTTGGGAGTGCATCCGAAGCTGCGGATCATCTCTTCTCCGAGCTTGTTGATTTCCCATGTTGACATTCCCGGACGAATGGCGCGGCCTAACTCATCATGTACCTTCTCCAGCAGCTCACCGGCGTGGCGCATTCTCTCAATTTCCCGGGCAGTTTTAATTGATATGGACATCCTTTACGCTCCTAAAATCTTTACTATATCCTGAAATACAACGTTGATATCCTGGGTTCCGTCAACCTCTACCAGAACGTTGGCTTTCTTATAGTAGTCAATCAGAGGCTGTGTCTGAGCATGGTATACAGACAGTCTCTTCTGTACAGTCTCAGGTTTGTCGTCGTCACGGAGAACCAGCTCGCCGCCGCAGGTATCGCATACGTCTTCTACCTTCGGTGCGTTGAATTCTACATGATACGTTGCTCCGCATCCGATGCAGGCACGGCGTCCGCCCATACGGTGAACGATGTTTTCATCCGGTACTTCTACATTGATTGCGTAGTCAATTTTTTCTCCGCGTGCTTCCAGGGCTTTGGTCAGTGCTTCTGCCTGCGGAATGGTTCTCGGGAAACCGTCCAGTACGTAGCCGTTTGCTGCGTCCGGTTTGGAGATACGGTCTACGACAAGGTCGCAGGTCAGCTCGTCCGGAACGAGTTCTCCTTTATCCATGAATGCTTTCGCTTTCTTTCCAAGCTCGGTTCCCTCTTTAATATTTGCGCGGAAGATATCGCCGGTCGAGATATGAGGAATCTCATATTTTGCAGCGATCTGTTTTGCCTGTGTACCTTTTCCGGCACCAGGTGCCCCCAACATAATAATTTTCATGCGCTTTTCCTCCCATGTTTAAGATTTGCAGCGAACCCGCTGCGTGTAATTTACCCTATTATACCATAAAGTAAACTACAATAGCAAAAAATTCTTTTCTAAAACCAAAAAGGGGCTGTCTTATCCAGACAGTCCCTCTTATGCCTTAATCGTTTAAGAATCCTTTGTAATTGCGTACCAGCATCATGGATTCAATCTGTTTTAAGGTTTCCAGAATTACGCTGGCAATAATGATCAGAGAAGTTCCTCCAAAGGATACATTCGCCTTGAAAAATCCATTAAAGAAAAATGGAATCACTGCAACAATGGTAAGACCTGCTGCACCGATAAAAATAATATAGCTAAGCAGGTTGTTCAGATAATCTACGGTAGATTTACCCGGACGGATACCTGGGATAAAGCCGCCCTGTTTTTTCATGTTATCTGCTACTTCCATCGGGTTGAAGGTGATGGATGTGTAGAAATAAGCGAAGAAAATAACAAGGACAATGTAGAGAATCAGACCTACCGAAGCAACTGGATTGGTTCTGTCAAACCAGTTGTTGGAATTCAGCATCTTGAGAATCGTTCCGCCGATGCCTTTGACATCCGACTTTCCGATGAACGATAAGATAATCGACGGGAAAGACATGATGGATGATGCAAAGATGATCGGGATAACGCCTGCTGTGTTTACTTTCAGCGGGATATTGGATGACTGACCGCCAACCATTTTTCTTCCGGCCATTTTCTTGGAATACTGTACCGGGATTCTTCTCTCAGCGCCATTCAGGATCAGTACCAGCACTACAACAGCGATGATAACAACAGCAATGATAATCCACATCAGCAGACCGCGCGCGATGGTTTTGCCTTTTACGAAAGTCTCGTAAAGGGTTACCATATCCTGCGGGATTCTGGAAAGGATGTTGATTAACAGGACCATGGAAATACCATTTCCAACGCCCTTGTCGTTGATCTGTTCTCCCACCCACATAAGGAAGGCAGAACCGGCTGTCAGGGCTGCCACTACAACAATAACATTAACTGCGTTAAAAGTATTGAGGAGTCCCTGGCGTCCAAAGCCTACTGCCATGGCAACAGACTCAAACAATGCAAGACCTACCGTCACATAACGAGTAATCGCAGTCATTTTCTTTCTTCCCTCTTCGCCGTCACGCTGCATTTCCTCAAGTCGCGGAATTGCAATGGTGAGCAGCTGGATAATGATGGAAGAAGTAATGTACGGTGTAATACTCAGAGCAAAGATGGAGAAACGGTCGAAACCGCCGCCCGTGAATGCATTCAGGAAGCTGAATGCCTCATTCGTATTATTTGCAAAATAATTCGCAAAAAAGCTTGTATTGACACCCGGTACAGGCATCTGAGAGCCTAACCGGATGACAACAAGCATCATAAGCACATAAAATATTTTGCGACGAACATCTTTGACCTTAAATGCATTGATAAAGGTCTTAAACATTAGATCACCTCGACTGTTCCACCTGCCGCTTCAATTTTTGCCTTTGCGCTCTCGCTGAAAGCGTTAGCTTTTACAGTGAGTTTTTTGGTGACTTCACCGTTTCCAAGGATTTTTACGCCATCTCTTGGATTGGAAACCAGACCAGTCTCAATCATAGTTTCTACGGTTACAACAGCTCCGTCCTCATAACGATTCAGAGCATCTACATTGATTCCAACGATTTCCTTGGAGTTTCTGTTTGTGAAACCTCTCTTCGGAAGACGTCTGTATAAAGGCATCTGACCACCTTCGAAACCTGGTCTCGGTGCTCCGGAACGTGCTTTCTGTCCTTTGTGGCCTTTACCTGCTGTTTTACCATTTCCTGAACCATGTCCACGGCCTCTGCGGAAGTTATCGTTCTGTCTGGAACCTTCAGCCGGCTGTAAATTAGATAAGTCCATTACGGTACCTCCTTATGCTTCTTCTACTTTAACCAGGTAAGAAACCTGATTAACCATGCCGCGAACTGCTGCGTTATCCGGCAGTTCTACCGTCTTGTTAACTTTTTTCAGACCCAGTGCTTCCACGGTTCTTCTGTGTTTCGGAACACATCCGATCGGGGATTTCACCAGTGTTACTTTTAATTTATCTGCCATTTTTCACATCCTCCTTAAGCAAAGATCTCGTTTGTAGATTTGCCGCGAAGTCTTGCTACTTCTTCTGGAGTCTTCAGCTCAGACAGACCAGCGATGGTAGCCAGAACTACGTTCTGCTTATTTCTGGATCCAAGGGATTTTGTACGGATGTTCTTAATACCAGCT
>CAVBNJ010000086.1:0-9332 GCA_963596755.1 bacterium | reverse complement strand
GCTTGACGATCTGTTCAATCAGATCCAGGAAGGCAACTTAAAAGAGCTGGCTCTTGTTGTCAAAGCCGATGTACAGGGATCTGTCGAGGCTGTAAAACAGAGTCTTGTGAAGCTTTCCAACGACGAAGTTGCTGTACGTGTCATCCACGGCGGCGTCGGCGCGATCAACGAGTCCGACGTTATGCTGGCAACCGCATCTTCCGCGATCATCATCGGATTCAACGTACGCCCGGATGCAAATGCAAAATCCATGGCAGAGCAGAACGGCGTAGACATCCGTCTGTACCGTGTCATCTACCAGGCTATCGAGGATGTCGAGGCAGCGATGAAGGGTATGCTCGAGCCGATCTACGAAGAGAAAGTCATCGGCCATGCCGAAGTACGTCAGCTGTTCAAGGCATCTGGTGTCGGAACGATCGCCGGAAGCTATGTGCTTGACGGAACCTTCCAGAGAGGATGCAAAGTCCGCATCAGCCGTGAAGGAAATCAGATCTTCGAAGGAAATCTGGCGTCCCTGAAACGTTTCAAGGACGATGTAAAAGAAGTGCGCTCCGGCTATGAGTGCGGTCTCGTATTTGAAGGATTCAACGATCTTCAGGAGTTCGATCAGGTAGAGGCGTACATCATGGTAGAAGTGCCGAGATAGAAATGAGGAATTAAGTTGAGAAAAAACAGTATTAAAAACACCAGGATCAACGGGGAAGTACAGAAAGAGCTTTCCAACATCATCCGGAACGAGATCAAGGATCCGCGCATCGGAATGATGACCTCTGTCACAGCGGCAGAGGTAGCGCCGGATCTGAAGACGTGTAAAGTATATATCAGTGTGTTTGGCGATGATGAGGCGAAGAAAGAAACCATCCGCGGCTTAAAGAGCGCGGAGGGCTTCATCCGCCGCATGCTGGCCAAGACCATTAACCTCCGCAATACGCCGGAGCTGACCTTTGTCCTGGATGAGTCGATTGAATATGGCGTTACGATGTCGAAACTGATTGATGAAGTAACACACAAAGAAGACAAAAAGGATGAGGAAAATGAAGAAAATTGATGAAATTCTAAACGGAGTCTCCTGTATGGCCATCGCCGGACACGTTCGTCCGGACGGTGACTGCATCGGTTCCTGCCTGGGATTATACCAGTATCTTCGCGACAACATGCCGGAAATTCAGGCAGATGTCTATCTCGAAGATCCGCGGCCGGAATTTTCCTATCTTCCGGGCTTTACTGAGGTAAAGACGAGCTGTGAAGACAAAGCGTACGATCTTGTGGTTCTTCTGGACGTATCCAGCGAGGACCGGATCGGCGTTGCCGCACCGCTTCTTGCAAAAGCGGGAAAGACGGTCTGCATCGATCACCATGTGACGAATACAGAATACTGCGAAATCAATCACGTAGAGCCGGATGCAAGCTCTGCCTGCGAGGTGCTGTTCGGTCTTCTGGAAGAAGAGAAGATCTCCGAGCCGTGCGCCGAGGCACTTTACACCGGTATTGTGACCGATTCCGGCGTATTCCAGTACAGCAGCACCTCTCCGCACACGATGCGGGTGGCAGCTTCTCTGATGGAAAAGGGCGTTCCGTTTACCAGAATCATCGAGGATGCATTCTTCAAGAAAACATACGTACAGAACCAGATTATGGGACGGACGCTGACCGAGAGCATTATGCTGCTCGACAAGCAGTGTATCGTCGGTATGGTGCGGAAAAAGGTCATGGATTTCTATGGTCTGACTCCGGGAGATATGGACGGCATTGTCAGCCAGTTAAAAAATACAGAGGGCGTTCACGTGGCGATTTTCCTGTATGAGCTGGAGCCGCAGGTCTTTAAGGTAAGTCTTCGCTCCGACGAGCTGGTCGATGTAAGCAAAATCGCAGCCATTTTCGGCGGCGGCGGCCATATCCGTGCGGCAGGCTGCACGATGTCCGGTTCTCCGTATGATGTAATCAACAATCTGACTCTGTATATTGAAAAACAGCTTCTTGCAGAAGAAGAGGAAACGACAGAGGAAGTATAAGCAGGAAAAAACCGGGCGCAGAAGAAAAATACGCCCGGTTTTCTTGTGAAAAAGAGGGAGACGAAACAACATGATAAACGGAGTTCTGAACGTATGGAAAGAGGCGGGATTTACATCGCATGACGTGGTTGCGAAGCTGCGCGGCATCCTGCATCAGAAAAAAATCGGCCACACCGGAACCCTCGACCCGGATGCGACGGGCGTGCTTCCGGTCTGCCTTGGAAAGGGAACGCGTCTCTGCGATATGCTGACGGATGAGACGAAGACGTATGAAGCACTGCTTCATCTTGGAATTGCAACGGATACGCAGGATATGAGCGGAACCGTGACAGCGGAAGCGCCGGTGACTGTAACGGAAGAAGAAGTGCGTACCTGCATCACCTCGTTTGTCGGGGAGCAGCAGCAGGTACCGCCGATGTATTCTGCACTGAAGGTCAACGGAAAGAAGCTTTATGAGCTGGCGCGCGAGGGCATCGAGATCGAGCGGAAGGCCCGCACCGTTCATTTTTATGAGATCAACATTCTGGAAGTAAAACTTCCGCTGGTACGCATGGAGGTAACCTGCTCGAAGGGAACGTATATCCGTACCCTGTGCCATGATATCGGCGAAAAACTGGGCTGCCACGGCTGCATGGAGCAGCTGATCCGCACGAGAGTCGGCCAGTTCGATCAAACAAGTGCGCACACGCTCGATGAAATTGCGGAGATCGTGGGTGAGGAGCGCCTGCCGGAGATTCTCGTGTCGGTCGATGCAATGTTCTCGAAACTGCGCAGCTTTGCAACAGCAGACGAACACGCGAAGAAGCTGGCGGAAAACGGAAATCCACTGAAGCCGGCACAGATCCGCGAAACAGGGGAAACTGCATCCGGTGCAGCGTTTGCAGAGGACGAGGAGTTCCGCCTTTATCTGGATGACGGCACCTTCGTCGGCATTTACCAATACAGACCATCACAAAACTTAACCAGACCGGTCAAGTTATTTCTGGAGAGAACATGAGATATCTAACAAAAACACTGGATTTTGACAGCAGAGGGGACAGCGTTGTAACCCTGGGAAAATTTGACGGCCTCCACCGGGGGCATATGCTTCTGATCCGCCGTGTGCTGGAAATCGGCAGAACAGAAGGGCTGGAAACGGTTGTGTTTACATTTGACGTGCCGCCGCAGTCGAAAGTACAGCACGTAAAGCCGCATCAGCTTCTGACGAATGAAGAGCGCCGGGCGAAACTGGAACATCTTGGCATCGACTGCCTTGTGGAATGCCCGTTCGTGGATGAAGTAATGCACATGACGCCGGAAGATTTCATCAAAGAGATTCTGGTGAAGAAGCTGCATGCGAAAAAGGTTGTTGTAGGAAAAGATTTCGGCTTCGGCTACAAGAGAAGCGGCACGGCAGAGATGCTGAAAGAAATGGGACCGTCGCTTGGCTTTGAGACCGAGATCATCGAGAAAGCGGAGGAGAATGGGCGCGAGATCAGCAGCACCTGGGCACGCGAAGAGCTGGAAAAAGGCGATATGGAAGCGGTAAGCCATCTGCTCGGCTACGATTACGCCGTTCACGGCGAGATTGTCCACGGCCATGCACTCGGCAGAACAATCGGCGTGCCGACGATCAATCAGATTCCGCCGGCAGAAAAACTGCTGCCGCCGTTCGGCGTCTACGTTTCCGAAGTGAAAATCGAAGGAAAGATCTATTACGGCATCACCAACATCGGCGTAAAGCCGACGGTACAGGAGAAATTTACCGGCGTGGAGACGAACCTCTTTGACTGCAGCGAGGATCTCTACGGAAAACAGGCAGAAGTTTCTCTTTTAAAATTCCTGCGCCCGGAGCAGAAATTTGCTTCGATTGACGCGCTGAAAAACCAGCTCGACCATGATGTGGCGGCAGGAAAAGAGTATGTGAAAAATCATCGATAAAACACTGATTTTAGTATTTACAATTCGAAAAGCGTATGCTATACTAATCGGGTATGTGGGACAAAACGATCCCCGGACCCTGATTCAGAGGCAGGACACTCCGACCACTTCTTAGTCAGCGGTGCAATCAAAATAACAGGAGGAATTTAAAATGATTTCGAAAGAAAAAAAACAGGCAATCATCAAAGAGTATGCAAGAACTGAGGGAGATACAGGATCACCGGAAGTACAGGTAGCTGTTCTTACCGCAAGAATCGAGGAGCTCACCGAGCACCTGAAAGTTCACCACAAAGATCATCACTCCAGAAGAGGTCTTCTGAAAATGGTTGGTCAGAGACGTGGTCTGCTTGACTACTTAAAGAAAACTGATATTGAAAGATACCGTGCTTTAATCGAGAAGTTAGGAATCAGAAAATAATCAGCTTGGAACAACGGGCGGGATACATTTTCCGCCCGTTTCTTTGCTTGTAAGATCAAAGAAAGTAAATGACATGGAACCATTCTGGGCGTAGGAATTTTATCCGAGACCACTGAAAAACATATTGAAAAGCTAAGACGTATCCGTTTTCCGGTGTGCTTTTCAGTTGTTTCGGAAATTCTGTTCAGAGGAAAAAAAGGAGATTATTTATGTACAAGAGTTTTTCTATGGAACTGGCAGGCAGAACCCTGACCGTAGACGTAGGCCGTGTAGCAAAACAGGCAAACGGCGCAGCATTTATGCATTATGGCGATACTGTAGTTCTTTCTACAGCAACCGCATCTGAGAAACCGCGTGACGGCATCGACTTCTTCCCATTAAGCGTTGAGTACGAAGAGAAGATGTACGCAGTTGGAAAAATCCCGGGCGGATTCAACAAAAGAGAAGGAAAAGCAAGCGAGCACGCAATTCTGACCAGCCGTGTCATCGACCGTCCGATGCGTCCGCTGTTCCCGAAAGATTACCGCAACGATGTTACCTTAAACAACATGGTAATGTCCGTTGATCCGGACTGCGATCCGGAAGTAGTCGCAATGCTTGGTTCCGCAATCGCAACCTGCATTTCCGACATCCCGTTTGACGGCCCGTGTGCCATGACCCAGATCGGCATGATCGACGGCGAGTTCATCGTAAACCCGACCCTCGCACAGAAAGCCGTATCTGACCTGAAACTGACCGTAGCTTCTACCAGAGAGAAAGTCATCATGATCGAAGCCGGAGCAAAAGAGATTCCGGAAGCAAAAATGATCGACGCAATCTACAAAGCACACGAAGTAAACCAGGAAATCATCAAATTCATTGATACTATCGTAGCAGAGGTTGGAAAACCGAAACATGCTTACGAGAGCTGTGCAATTCCGGAAGAGCTGTTTGCAGCGATCAAAGAGATCGTTCCTCCGGCAGAGATGGAAGAGGCAGTCTTCAGCGATGACAAACAGACAAGAGAAGAAAACATCCGCGTGATCACCGAGAAACTCGAGGAAGCATTTGCTGACAACGAAGAGTGGCTGGCAGTATTAGGCGAGGCTGTTTACCAGTATCAGAAGAAGACCGTTCGTAAGATGATCTTAAAAGACCACAAACGTCCGGACGGCCGTGCGATCACAGAAATCCGTCCTCTGGCAGCAGAGGTTGATATTATCCCGCGTGTTCATGGTTCCGCTATGTTCACCCGCGGACAGACACAGATCTGCAACGTAACGACTCTGGCTCCGCTTTCCGAAGCACAGAAACTGGACGGCCTGGACGAGTTCGAGACCTCCAAACGTTACATGCATCAGTACAACTTCCCGTCTTACTCTGTAGGCGAGACAAAACCGTCCCGCGGACCGGGACGCCGTGAGATCGGCCATGGCGCTCTGGCTGAGAGAGCCCTTGTTCCGGTACTTCCGACTGAGGAAGAGTTCCCGTATGCAATCCGTACCGTATCCGAGACTTTCGAGTCCAACGGTTCTACTTCCCAGGCAAGTATCTGTGCATCCACCATGTCCCTGATGGCTGCCGGCGTACCGATCAAAAAACCGGTTGCAGGTATCTCCTGCGGTCTGGTAACGGGCGAGACCGATGACGATTATCTGGTACTGACCGATATCCAGGGTCTGGAAGACTTCTTCGGCGATATGGACTTCAAGGTAGCTGGTACCCACGACGGAATCACTGCGATCCAGATGGATATCAAGATCCACGGACTGACCCGTCAGATCGTAGAGGAAGCTATTGCAAGAACAAAACAGGCAAGAGAGTACATCCTGACTGAGGTTATGGAGAAAGCGATCGCAGAGCCGCGTAAGACGGTCGGCGAGTTCGCTCCGAAGATCATCCAGATGATGATCGACCCGCAGAAGATCGGTGAAGTTGTCGGACAGAGAGGAAAGACCATCAACGCAATCATCGATGAGACCGGCGTGAAGATTGATATCACAGACGACGGTGCAGTTTCCATCTGCGGAACTGAGCAGGAAATGATGGATAAAGCAAAGAAATACATCGAGATCATCGCAAGCGACTTTACAGAGGGACAGATCCTGACCGGTAAAGTTGTCAGCATCAAAGACTTCGGCGCATTCCTTGAGTTTGCACCTGGAAAAGAAGGTCTGGTACACATCTCCAAACTCGCAAAACAGCGTGTTGAGAAAGTAGAAGATGTTGTCAGCCTCGGCGATGTTGTAAAAGTAGTCTGCATGGGCAAAGATAAAATGGGCCGTGTAAGCTTCAGCATCAAGGATGTTCCGGCAGAAGCAAAATAAATAGATCTGCCAGACGATAGAAAGTGTGGGAAACACAGAAAAAAGGATCTGCAAAACGGTTCGTTTTTCTGTGTTTTCTTATGTCCGAATAGGAGAGAGAGCTATGAGATACCATAATATAACGAAAGACGATATGCTGAACGGAGACGGCCTGCGCGTCGTGCTCTGGGTCGCCGGATGCGGCCATCACTGCAAGGGATGTCAGAATCCGATTACCTGGGATCCAAATGGCGGCATCCCGTTTGACGACGCGGCAAAGGCAGAAATTTTTGAACAGCTGGACAAGGACTATATTTCCGGCATTACGTTCTCCGGCGGAGATCCTCTGTATGAGGCAAACCGGGCGGATGTGACGGCGCTGGCAAAAGAGATCAAGGAAAGATACCCGGACAAGGATATCTGGCTTTACACCGGCTATGAGTGGGAAGCAGTCTGTGATCTGGAAGTCATGGACTATGTGGACATCGTGGTAGACGGACGCTTTATTCTTTCCCAGCGGGATGTCACCCTGGAGTGGAAGGGAAGCCCGAACCAGAGAGTCATTGATGTGAAAAAGACGAGAGCACGCGGCGAAATCGTACTGTTCGGAGAGAAGTAGTCACGAAAAGAAAAGGAGACGCTTATGGAAACCATTAAAATTCAGTATTTAAACGATGAAATTGAGCGCCTGCGCTATATCGACGGAAAGTCCGACTGGATCGACCTGCGCGCAGCGGAGGAAGTAGAATTAAAGGCCGGAGAATTCAAGCTGATTCACCTCGGCGTTGCCATGCAGCTGCCGGAAGGCTATGAGGCGCATATCGTGCCGAGAAGCAGCACTTTCAAGAACTTCGGCATCATCCAGACGAACCACTGCGGAATCATCGATGAGAGCTACTGCGGACCGAACGACTGGTTCTACATGCCGGCGTACGCACTGCGCGACACCGTGATCCATGTGAACGACCGTATCTGCCAGTTCCGCATCGAGAAACACCAGCCGACGATCAGCTTCGAAGAAGTTGACCACTTAAACGGCGAAGATCGCGGCGGCATCGGAAGCACAGGAAAACAGTAAATCCAATATATGGGCTTTATATAGAAGAACCCCGGAAACATCAGTGAAAACTGGCGTTTCCGGGGTTCTTTTTATTTCATCTGTACAGTATTGTTTGTGATTTTGAATTTTTTAAAGCTGTTGATAAAACTCGAAATCCTACTGTATCCATACTGCTTCACATCAAAGCCTGGGAAGCGGCTCCGCAGGGCGTCATGAATGATACTCAGGTTGTCGATATGACCGCCGTTGGAGCAGATCAGGTCGGTGATACACTTCTCGATCTGCTGGCGCGATACCGTGTTCTGACGCTCTTTCACGAGGTAATTATGCCCCGTCTTCAGCACCTCGATATCGTTCATGCTCTCCAGAAACGTAGAGAGTTTCGAATAGCCGTAATTTCGAACATCAAACTCTGAGAATTTCTTCTGTAAAATACTTCCGATCTCGCTCAGTGTCGTATTCTTTCCATGGTCATTGTTTTCCGTCAGCACACGGGAAACTGTCCGTTCAATCTCTGCCTTGCTTGTAATTGCCTCATCCTGCGAAGCACCGTATCCATAGCGCGCCGAACTCTCCGAAACAGCAGGAATCGCAGGAGAGATATCATCCTCATTCTGAGAGATCACCTCGAGGATTTTAAAGGCATCACACGCAACACGGAACGACGACGGCGTCTTCTGTTCGCCCATGCCGAGCACAAACATGCCCGATTCCCGCAGACGCTGTGCCAGCTTCGTAAAGTCGGAATCCGAGGAGACCAGGCAGAAGCCCTCCACATTTCCGGAATAGAGAATATCCATGGCGTCGATGATCATCGCGGAGTCGGTGGAATTCTTTCCGTTCGTATTGCTGTACTGCTGAATCGGGTTGATCGAGTAGCGTAAGAGCTGCTCCTTCCAGCTTTTCTTCGAGATATCGGTCCAGTCCCCGTAGATTCTCTTATAAGTAGCGACACCCTGGTCAGAAACCTCGTCCAGGATATATTTGATGTATTTCGGGGAAACATTGTCCGCATCGATCAATACGGCAAACCGGCTGTCTTTCTGTTCCATAGATTCTGTCCTTTCTGCGGCTTGAATAGTTACGAAAATAGATACTTCTAGTTTAGTACATTTCAGCCCACAAATCAACCGGGAGTTTGAAATGACAAAAAAACTTGTCAAAAGGATTGACAAATAAAGTTGTCAATGATAAAGTAGTAGATGACAAGAAAAGTTGTCAAACAGAGAGCTCATCTAAAAACAGAAAGGAGATGCTGCGATGCCGCTGTACAATCAGTTAAAAGAGTACCGTTCGAAGCTCGGCATCAACCAGACCGACCTTGGAAAAATGGCGGGAGTGTCGAGACAGACCATCAGCCTGATCGAGCGGGGAGACTATTCACCGTCGGTGACACTGGCGTTAAAACTTGCAAAAATCTGCGAAGTAAAAGTAGAAGATATTTTTCAGTATGAGGACTAATTGTTAAGCAACTAAATACATAGAAATATGTATATAAATATAGATAAGAGTGGATACATTAAGTCTCTTATCTATAGCTTAACAATAGGTCTCAAGCCTAAGTGACTGCTGCTGTCGAAAGACATGCTGCAGATATGAACTATGTTAAGCAGTAAGGTAAAGACACACCTTTAGAT
>CAVBNJ010000085.1:0-9509 GCA_963596755.1 bacterium | reverse complement strand
TTCAAGGGTGATATTGTAATTTGGAGCAATATACGAAAAGATCTCTTTTGCCCTGTCGGAAATCATGTCATCAAAAATCTGTCTGCGGTATTTGACCACAAGGACAAGATGATAGCGCAGCAAAAATACTGAATGCGCATTGTTATCCAAACTCATTGTGTTTCAGCCTTTCTTTACTATTCGACTGATTCTATTATAGTATGATTAGAACACAATATCAAGAGTATTATTCTGTAAACCAAATATAAAAAAGAGAAAGCATATGTTGAAAAGGCCGCTTATATAATTGTACATCTACCAGAAGTAAAAAATAAATGCGGAAGAACTGTAGAAAGTATTGAAGCAGATCTTTGAAGAAAATATGTAGTGCTTCAAAATCCGAAAGCAAGCATGCGTACAAACATCAGACGTTTAATTACATTATATGATTATTTGAAATGGGGAAAATAAAAGAACTTCCTGACTCAAGCATCTGATATACAGACACCGTACAGGAAGCCCCTTTTAAAAGATGTACCTTAGGACAGAACATCTAAATAAAATAGATACCCTGTTCTGTGAGCACAAAATTATCTTATGAATTACAATAGAAATTATATATAAATTTGATCAATCTGTAAAGTGAAATATAGAAGAAAATGAGCTGTCGTTTACAGATTAATCCAAATGCCCTCATCACTGATTTTTGCATCCGGCAGATTACGGTAAAATCGCTGGGCCTCCTCATTAGAAGCAACCAGTCCAATCAGTGTGTCAACTCCCTGTGCTTTCAGTTCATTACGCAGAGTCTGCATCAGTACCTGAGCAACACCCTTGTGGCGGTAGCTTTTGAGAACACAGATCCAGTCCAGGTACGCTTTGGTGGAACCGTCGAAATGGCTGCAGATAAGCGTAGAATCAATTCTGCCGACTACTTTGCCGTCCACATAGGCAAGCAAAGACAAAGAATTTGCAAAGGATGGATTTTCAAAACTTGCGGTTACATCGGCGATATATTTGTCATCGATTTCCCATCCCCAGAAATCTTCCTCGGCGCGCAGGTCACGCTCGAACTGCAGAACATCGGGAATGCAGTCTTTGATGTAGCGTTTGATTTCCATCGAGTTTTCCTTTCTTTTTCACGAGAACTTGTTACTGCGCTTTCTTCGCAATCTCTTCATCCGAAATCAGATTGCTGTGATACTCGATTTTTCCGGCCAGGATGTCGTCGTAGAAGTTCTGTTTCCAGTCAATGTAGTCGATGGCTTTCTGGAGTTCGGTCATGGATGCGAGGAGTGCCTCTTTTTTTACGGCAAGGATTTCCTTCCGCTCCGGAATCGAGGAGGGGCCCTCGAGGCAGTATGCCAGATATTCCTTCATTTCCGCCAGCGTCATGCCGCACCGTTTCAGGCAGCCGAGGCTCTGGATCCATTTGATGTCGCGGTCGTCGAAAACGCGGTAGTTGTGGCTGTCGCGCTTCACGTTCGGGACGAGACCCTCTTTGCAGTAAAATTTCAGGGTTTCATAGGACATGCCTGTCTGAACACAGGCTTCTTTCATCGAATACATGATGCAGTACCTCCCAACAAAATATATACGGGCAGAATTCGTCGAAAAGAGCCCTGTCGGTAGTAACTACCGGTTGATATAACCATAGTATAGAATCCAGGTTTTGTCAAGAACACTCCATACGAAAAATCTCTGCCCCAAATTGGAAATTGCGATCATGGAAACACTTGCTGCATCAAAACAGCCGCATCTGCTCATCCCGATACGACTCTTGTTTCGCCTCTTTGATTACATCTCCTTCCCGGGATCCTCCGATCAGGAATGGAGATGCCGGATCATGAAGCCGCACATTTTCTGCCACTGTCTTCTTATCGTAATTTGCGTAGCAATAGACACAGCCGTGCGGGCATGTGTTGTACATGCCGATGTCACTGCCAAGGAGACAATTGCAGCCATCACGGATCGCTTTCTTTTGTGGAATCTGCAGCAGACAGCCCGTCGCCTGTTCGAGAACCTCTTTTGTCATGCATCCTGTGATATCTGCGCCGCATTTTGCCAGATCAGGATTTTCACAGCAGGTGCGGATCGGGATATGATACTTCTCTCCGATTCTGACAAATTCGCGTGTCAGAAATTCCTGCTCTTCTTTTCCGACTTCTTTTGCCGCAGGGAAATTACGTTTTGTTTTTTCATATAAATCCAGAAAGCTGATCACGCAGAAACTTACATGTTCGCTTAATTCCCGCGCAATTTTTTCAAAACTTTTCAGATGATATTCGATCGAATACATATCCGTCAGAAAGATCGGATCATACCGCCATGAGACTCTTTTGGCACCGATCTGGTGGGACAGTTCTTTCACAGATTCAAGAACCTCCCATTTATTCGGCACTCCAGGTTCGATTTTTGGACCATAAGGCGTCACCGTCACAAACCAGAACTGCTGAAACACAGAAAGCTCCGCCAGACGCGCCATCATGGGCTTTGGATTTTTTGTGCAGAAACAGATCACATCCACAACGTCCGGTGAAATCCGGTACCGCGTCACCTGCTCCGGCCAGTAGGGATTCCGCACAAGAACGTATCCCTCCCGGATTCGATTGTAAAACCATTCACTGAAAAACGCCGGAATATCGGTCCTGCAGCCGGTGTTCAGAATCATACGGTTTCTCCTTTCCCATCAAATCTGATCCAGAATCTCCCCGATATCTCCATTTACGCAGACCGCCTGTTTCCGGATCTGGTCCGGGGCGTAGGCTTCGCCGTAGTTGAGGCAGATGTAGGTGTTGTTTTTATCCCGCGCTGTCATGTTCATGAAAGGATATTTGATGATGCCTGGTGTGTTATAGCCGACGCCGAGTTCCAGAAAGACGATTTTCAGGTTCTGGTGGCGGCGGAGGAATTCGGAGTAACGCTCGGACGCTGCGTGCCAGCCCTCGTCTTCCACGAAAGTGGCATCGGCGCGAAGATTCATCGTCATTGGTTTTCCGCAGTGCGGGCAGTATGGGATCAGATCGGAAGGGATTTCCCGTTTCAAGGTGACGCCCTCCGGCAAATGCAAGGTTCTGTCTGGCTGGATCTCATATCCCTGCGCAAGAATCATCTTTCGAATCACTTCTTCATTATCCTGCGTCTCCTGACAGCACGGCTCGCTGCACTGGAACAGGCCGCAATCGCCCTGGGTGTAAAAAAGTCGTTTTTTGTCGAAGCCGGCTTTCTGGAAGCAATGGTCGACGTTCGTTGTCAGGACAAAATAATCTTTGTTCTGCACGAGCGACAGCAGCTTTTCATAAACTGGTTTCGGCGCATCCAGATAACGGTTGATATAGATATAACGGCTCCAGTATGCCCAATATTCTTCCAGCGTATCATACGGATAAAAGCCGCCGGAATACATATCGTTGAAGCCGTACCGCTCTGCGAAATCAGAAAAATACGTGCGGAACCGCTCACCGCCATAGGTAAAGCCCGCCGATGTCGAAAGTCCTGCACCGGCCCCGATGATGACTGCGTCCGCCTCCGCAAGCGCTGTGCGGATCTGCTCGATTTTATCACACAGTGTTTCTTTTTCTTTTCGTAAACTCTCAAACATCACAAACTCACCTCTTCGCTCAGCAGTTTCTCATAAATCTCCCTGTCGCAGTCCTTAAATACGTTGAAAATTACCTTCTCCACACTCGTCTCTTTCTGCGCCAGAAACTCCTTCACCGTTGCGACCGCAATTTCCGCCGCCCGCTCATTCGGGAAATGGAATTCGCCGGTGGAGATGCAGCAGAACGCCACGCTCTTCAGCCCATTCTCCGCCGCAAGTGCAAGGCACGACCGATAGCAGTCCGCCAGCTGCCGACAATGCGTTTCCGTCAGCCGTCCTCCGACAATCGGACCGACCGTGTGGAGCACATAGCGGCACGGCAGATTATACGCCGGCGTGATCTTCGCCTGCCCTGTCGGCTCTGCGTGCCCCTGCGCTTCCATCATCTCCTCGCAGTACATCCGAAGCTGCACACCTGCAAACGTATGAATGCAGTTATCGATGCACCGGTGATTCGGCACATAGCATCCTGTCATTCCGCTGTTTGCCGCATTCACAATCGCATCACACCGAAGCGCGGTGATGTCGCCCTGCCAGAGATACATTCCCGGCTGCATGGGCGTAAGATCCTCGACATCCGTCACACCCTTTTTCGCCGTCTCCTCCTGCAGATATTCATCCTGAATTTTCAGAAATTCCGCGCTGCTTCTTTTCGCCATGCGCACATTCATCAGCCCCCGCAGAAGCTGTCTCTGCCCGGTGCCATCGGATGGAATCTGCATTCCCCGATACTCCCTGCTCTCCTCCAGTAACGACTGAATCAGGAAATTTCTTCGTTCACTCTGGTTCATATTCTGCCTTCCTTTCCCCCACATGCGCCGGGCTTTTGTTTATCTTTTGCTTATCTCGCTGCGGATGCCAGTTTCTTCGGTTCTCCGTCTTCTTCCGGCACGGCAGCTATCTTCTTAATCCATTTTCCGCTCCGAAGCCGCGCGAAACAGAGAATGCATTTCAAAATCTGATCAATCTTCAGCATACAGTAAATCCAGAACGCCGGCCAGTGCCACACGAGTCCTGCCAGTGCGCCGAGCGGAATCGAAGCGATCCACAGAAACAGAATATCGCCCACCATCAGAAATTTCGTGTCGCCGCCAGCGCGGAGCACACCTTTCGTCAGCACCGAATTCATGCCCTCGAAAATCACAATAAAACTGATCGCATTCATCAGCTCCCAGCTGATCTCCTTTGCCTCCGGCGATACCTGATAATAACCGATGACGGCCCCTTTGATGAGCTGGATTACAACCGCCGCAAAGCAGCCTGCCAGCGCGCCGATCATCAGACAGGTATAACCCTGTTTTTCGGCTTTTTCATACTCGCCCTGTCCAATCGTATAGCCGGTGATGATGCCGCTCGCCTGGAAAATGCCCTGTGTCAGAACGGAACTTAACTGCTGCACCACATTCGTGACGGAGTTTGCCGCCACAAACGTATCGCCGATGCGTCCCATGACCATCGCCACCGAATTGTTTCCGAGCGCCAGCAGTCCATCGCTGATCAGTACCGGAATGCTGATGCGCAGATATTCGCCCATCAGATCGCGGCACGGCATGAAAAGATGCCGGAACCGGTATCCGATCCGCACATCTTTCAACAGAAAAAATCCGCAGATAAAGACCAGTTCAAAAATACGCGCAATCAGCGTTCCAAGCGCCGCTCCCGCAATCTCCATCCGCGGTGCGCCGAGGTTTCCGAAAATGAAAACCCAGTTGAAAAAGACGTTGACAAAAAACGCCAGTACCGACGAAATCAGCGGAATTTTCACTTCACCGACACTGCGCAGCACAATCGTACATGTCATTGTCAGTCCCATGCAGTAATACGTCGGCACAATCCAGCGCAGATATAAAACGCCGTAATGCACTGTCTCGCTGTTCGTCGTATAAATCCGCATCACAAGATCCGGCCGCAGCGCTGTAAACGCAAAAAACAGCGTTGCAAACGCCAGCACGATCCGCAGCATGATCGTCACTGCCTTTTTCAGGCTGTTCTTCTCCTGCATTCCCCAGAACCGCGAGGTCAGCACCGATGCGCCCATACCGATTCCCATGCAGCAGATCTGGAACAGGTTAATAAACTGGCTCGCCTGCGATGATGCCGAGAGCTGCAGATCGCCCATGCTGCTCAGCATGACGGTATCCATCAGGTTGATCCCAACGGTAATCAGCTGCTGTGCCGAAACCGGAAGGGCAATCTGCGCCATTTTTTTGTAAAAATTTCTGTCCCCTAAATAGTCTCTCCAATTCCCATTCACGAGATATCCCTCACTTTCTTCTTTTTTCAAACGAAAGTATAGGGTATGGAGCTGCTCCATAGTCAAGAGTGATTTTACAGAAACCTTTGCAAAAAAATCAGGCTCGTTCCACTTCTATGGCGATTTCAATGACGTAATCGGCGTCCTGCATCACGCAGATATAGCCGATCAGCTCCGTCTCGTACGCATTGCCGCAGATCTTCCACCCGTTTTCCCGGATGTACGCGATCAGTTTTTCATACGAGATTCCCAGGGACTCGTGATCCCCGTGGTGGCGGATCACGGCATAACTGCCTTTCGGCCGCGTCATCTGCGAAATCTCCGGCGATTCCCAGCTGACCGGGCCGGTGAGATGGACGCCGTAAAATTCTTTTTCAAAACACCCTTCCAGCAGACGCTCTTTGGAAACGATGGAGCATCGCAGATAGTCGCCCGACAGTTCCTCATTCTGGCAGAGACGTAAGAATTCGCGGATTGCCGCCATCTTATTTTTCTTATCATGTACAAACTCGGGGCGCGCCGGAACGGTGACGTAGGATTCCTCCTCGCGAAGCTGAATCTCCGGTCCTTTATTCTGATCGGCAATCCCCTTTTCCACCTGTGATGCCGTCGTATCAAGCCGCTGGCACAGCTTCTGCAGCCGAATCAGCTCGCGCTGCAGATGGCGGTTCTGCTCCCGCAGAAGTCCAAGCATTTCCTCCGGATTCCGGTTTTCCAGATACTGTTTCATCTCTTTCAACGGCACATGCGAATCCCGCAGCATCAGCAGCAGATCAAAGGTATGCACCTGATCGAGGGAATATCTGCGGTAGCCATTTTCCTCGACGTACACCGGATGGAAAAGACCGATTTTGTCGTAATACAGCAGCGTATCCTTGCTGACCCCGCAGAGATCCGCAAACTCCTGCGCCTGTAATCCCTGGTAACTCATATGTTGTTCTCCTCACAGACCATGGTAATTTCTTTTATTTTACCACGAATTTCCATGGTTCTGTGAGGAAAATGCCTCTTTTACTGTCCTCTTTTGCGAATGGCTCCTTTCGGGCATGTCTCCGCACACCGTCCGCAGTGCAGGCACTGATGCTGATCAATCACGACCGGGATGCGGGTGATGTCGATGCATTTCTGCGGACAGACTGCAAAACAGAGCTTGCAGCCAATGCATTCCTTTCCTACCTCATATCCGGCTTTCGCCTGCTTTGCGTTTCCGATCAAAATCGAGTCCCGCACAATATGCGACGGGTCGCTGATATCAAAGTATTCTCCTTCGGCTTCGTACACGCGAAACACCTCGAGTGCCGCACGTGTATCACCGGGATAAATTTTCTGCATGTATGGATTTTTCTCAAAAATTTCATCCAGCTTTTCGCTGTGAATGTTCTGGATTCTGCCGCGCAGGGAAATCGCTTTTTTATCTTTCGTCGCGGAAATCGCCACATAGCCCTGCTCCATGAGCTGTGCGTAAAAGGCTTTTCCTTTTGCTGTCAGAAAATACACACCCTGTTCATCCCACAGCATCATGTCGATCACGCGGGTCTGTGGATGACCGTCTGCACCGATCGTTGCCATGGTAGTTGAGTGCATCTCCTCCACTAACATTTTCAGATAATCGTTTCTCTCCATTGCGGCAGCTTCCTTTCTCTTCTTAACTCAGATAATGTCAGATTAAAACTCGTACGGCGGGTTTCCGGAAAAGTCTGCGATCACGCCGTGTGCGTTGTCCAGATAGAATACTTCGAAAATCGGGTTGTCAGCGGTCTGATACTGGCCTTTTACGATTGGGTTCTGGATGCACATTTCTTTTGCAGCCATGTTGTTTTCAAACACTGCGGTTCCGTGCAGACGAATCCATGCGTAGGACGGACTGGAAACAGAAATTTCGATTTCCGGGTTTTCCTGCATATCTTTGTAAACATCTTTCGTGTTGTTGGTGCAGAACCACAGTTTTCCGTCCAGCTCGCCTGCGAACATAAACGGACGGCATTTTGCCTTTCCATCACGTCCTACAGTTGCCAGATACTGTACCGGGTTCTCATTTAAAAATTCTACTGCTTTGCTCATTTTGTTTTCCTCCATTTTAAATTTTTAGATTGTTTCTTTTGAAAGATTGTTTTTTTCTTTCGATGGCTTTATAATAAATCCATAACGACATTTCGTAAAGTAAGCACAATATTGTGGTGTAGTTACCAAAAAGAAACTATTGTGAAAAATCAACGTTTTCCACAATTTAAAAGGAGGAATTTTTATGCCCGTTTCCGAAAAAACACCCATTACCCCCGCCGATCTCCCGGCCTGCCCGGTGGAGACGACGCTGACGCTGATCAGCGATAAATGGAAAGTTCTGATCCTGCGTGATCTGCTGCTCCACGGCACGATGCGGTTCGGCGAACTCAAAAAATCCATCGGTCATGTCTCCCAGAAAGTACTCACCGCGCAGCTCCGCCAGATGGAACAGAGCGGTCTTGTCAACCGCAAGGTCTACGCTGAGGTGCCGCCGCGTGTCGAATATTCCCTGACCGATCTCGGCTTGAGCCTCCGCCCGATCATGGACGCCATGTGGAACTGGGGGGAAGCGTACAAAAAAAGACTGTCAGAAGAAACTCCTGACAGCCCGTCTTCCCTGGAATCCTGATTCCTTATTCTTTTTTCTGAATCATCGCCAGAAATACCAGCGGTTCCTCTCCCTTACAGGCGATCGCATGGCCGCTGCCGTCCTCGCAGAACGTCGTCATGCCCGCCTGTACCGGATATGTTTTGTCATTATCCTGATACATTCCCTCGCCGGATAAGATGTGGTACGTTTCCGTCTCCCCGTGATGCTCATGGTACGGAAGATCATCGCCCGGTAAAATCGTCACTTTTGCAAATAATGTCACCTTTCCGGAAAGGCGCTCGCCCTCCAGTAATTTTTCTGTTGTGTGTCTGTCTGCCATGTTTCATGTCCTCACTTTCTGCTGTTTCTTTTACTCCAGATTTCTCATATATTCTACCAAGGAATACAAAGGTATATTACACAGCCAGTCCTGCTCTCTATAATCCGACATAGATGTGCGAATTGCAATATCTGGATGATATTTTTCACAAAACACCTTCAAGCTCTTTGCTTTTAAATTTTCTTCCGCCTTTACCTCAATCGGAATACAATACATATCATGTTGAATCATAAAATCAATTTCACTGGAAGAATTCTCTGCCGAATAATAGTATAATTCATATCCTGCCGCACACAGTTCCTGCGCTACAAACTGTTCTGTCAATGCACCTTTAAATTCCTCAAAAATTCTGTTTCCTTCCAATATAATCTTAGCAGGAAGACTTGCTCTGGCACCGAGCAGACCAATATCCGCCATAAATAACTTAAAGCTGTTCATTTCCATATAAGAAATCAATGGCATTCCCGGTTTCTTTACTCGATAGCACTTATGGATCAGACCGCTGTCCTCCAACCATTGAATCGCCAATTCAAAATCTTTTGCCCTTGCTCCCTCCCGCACCATTCCATAGATAAATTTCCGATTCTCTTTTGCCAGCTGCGCCGGAATTGAATTCCACACCATCTGTATCCGCGGCACGGTCTCTTTTGGCGCATGTTTTGAAAAATCATTCTCATAATAGATCAGCAGCTCTTTTTGTATTTCTCTTACTTCCTGCATATCGTCCGTATCAATATAGCAC
>CAVBNJ010000084.1:0-9557 GCA_963596755.1 bacterium | reverse complement strand
TAAAATAGAAAACAGAAAATCAGCGGAAAGAAAATTTATATTTTTCTTAAAACACGATTTATAACGTAATCTTAAAGATCACAACGCTCTCCGGCTCCATGGTGAAGGTCAGTTTCTGTTCTTCTCCATCTGCCTCGATTTCTTCATAGACAAGCGCTGACGCCATATCCATTTCTTTTATCTGTTCCGTATTTGGATACGTCGGTTTTCCCTGTTTTTCCCAGCATGCAAATGGATTGGTGTGAGTGGAATCGATGACTGCTTTCTGGATGGATGCTGCTTTTCCATGAAGTACGATTTCCATCTCCTCTTCTTTCACATCCCGCTCCTCAATGTCGTGATTGTAAACGAACAGTGTAACTTCTTTTTCATCTCTCAGTGCAAGAACCTCTGCCGTTCTGCTGGCACCCTCGTTTTCGATGGTCATTCTTCTGTTTCCTGCATTACTTAATGCTTCGAACAGACGATAAACTGGTTTGCGCACGCCGTACACATTCATAAGGCCAAACTCATTGTTGAACGGAAGTCCGTGAAGTCCCATTTCTTCGAAAATATCGGATACACACCAATACGAATATCCTTCCACCAGGCCTTCATTATAAGCAAGTGTCGCTGCTACTCCGGCGGCCGCATAGCTGGTGTCGTAGTGGCCTACGTTCCACTCCGTATAATAGAGCGGCAGATCTCCGGCTTCTTCTTTCGCTTTCTTAGCAGTTACAGCCAGAATGTCTCTTGGATTTGTGTTTGTCGGTGCAAACATTTCCATCAGCTTCTGTATCATAGCCGCTTTTTCCTCTTCGGACATTGCCTCAAAATCCGGTATGTCCTCTCCGCCGCCCATGCCCTGTCCTTTCGTTCCGGCGCCGTTCATTCCGGCTCTGGATAATGGGTCATCCGACGGATAATGATGGGTTGTGATAAAGTCACAGGCCACATCGTTTTCCTCACAGAATTTCCGGAACTCCGGAATCCACATATTATTGGAGGTCGCCGGTCCGCCGACACGGAGTTTTTGGTCAACACCTTTGATGGCGCGGCTTGTCAGCTCATAGAGATGGAAGTAATCTTCCATCGTTCCATCAAAGAAGAACCGCAGGTTCGGCTCATTCCATACTTCGAAGAACCAGCTTTGCACCTCTTCTTTTCCATACCGCTCTTCCAGATGCGTAACCAGAGCGGAAATCAGGCTGCTCCAGTCCTCATCTTTTTTCGGCATGGAAGAAAAACCTTTGTAATGGAACGTTGTCTGCTCTGTGCTCGCATATGCTTCCGGCATAAATCCCAGCTCTACAAACGGCTTCATGCCGATGCCAAGCAGAAAATCAAAAATGCGGTCGATGTTGAAAAACGAAATCTGCGTTGCCCCAAGTCCCGGGATCATCGGCGCCATTACAACGCTCATATCATCATCGAGAAGTCCATGAAATCTCAGATACTGAAATCCAATCTCTTCATGTGCCTTTTTAATCTGCTCCTGCACATCCGCCCGCAGAATCGTCGCCGCATGGCAGCTTCCCACACATAATTCCCAGTAATGCGGGAATTCTCTTCCCTCTTCGTTTAAGTTAATTCCATATTTTACGCTCATAAAAATCCTCCCAATTTTTTACCTTAACAATACAATATCACATTTCCTGTAATTCCGCTTCCGCACTTTGGTTTTTCCTTTTTATTGCCAAACATATCCATCTCGGTAAACATTTCCCGCTCCAGCGTGGTTGCAACTTCAATCACGAGTTTATTTTCCCCGACAACTGCCGCTTCCGACAGATCATAGAGATAATGCGGAACAATCTGAATACCAAAACTTTTCCCGTTCAGAAATACCTCTACGCCCTCTGCGGCATCCGTGATTTCCAGCAGAATCTGACCGGCATCGGTAAGTGTTATGTTCTTCTCATAGCGAACAAAACCGGAAAACTGCGGCTGCTCCTCCGCCAGTGGATCTGGAAGGCTGATTTCTTTTTCATCTGCGAATGCCGGATAATCAATGCTTCTGCACACAGAGCGTTTCCATCCCTCTGTCAGTTCTGCGCATGTTCCCGCATGACCGCAGAGCTTCTGTCCTACTGTCCTTTGAAGCGGAAGTGACGATGCTGCCGGATCATTTAAAATAAATATCACACTTTTCCGCGCTTCTATGGTAACCGTGACCTCACCAGAACCATTCTGCTGTACCGGATACACCTGATTGCTCCATGCATCATATCCGTAAACACTTTGTACCTCCGGCAGAATTGCAGCATTTCCTTTGTACGTTTCCGTTCCTTCATTGACAAAGAAAAGCATACTGCTTCCATCTTCATATTCATACTGGCAGCAGCGGATTCTGTCATTTGATGGGGACAATTTTACGATATCGGAAAACTTATTTGCAGCAAGCTCCGCTAATGTCTCATAGCTGATCTGCTCCACATCTTCCAGCTCTCTGCCTCCGCAGTCTGTTTTTCCGATGATCTTCGGCATTGCTCCCAGCAGATACACGTTCACTCCGGCATCAGTCAGCTCTCTGATAGCTTCTGCAAATGCTTCTGTCACATATTCCGTCGGTGTCAGAATCAGACGGCGGTATCTCTGCCGGTTCACCTTAAACTCGCCCGGCAAAATTTCCGTCTGATAAAGTTCCCGCTCGGCAAACACATCCTGCGGAACAATATCATAGTCTGCCTGTCTGTCATAAAGAATCTGTGCCGCTTTCCCACATCGCTCCGCAGTGCCCGTCCAGTCTGCCTCTCCATCGTACAAAAGGGCGGTCGATGTTTTATGCACGCCGTCACTCAGCAGTTCGCAGACACGATTCATATATGCCATCAATTCCCCAAAATGACGGTACTGCGGATTATTTCCATGCGCATAAAAATGCGGCGGGCAGTCCGGATCCGGGAAATCTTTTGCTGAAAAAGCATGCGGCACATAATGATTGACACCGCGCACCAGAAAATGATCCGCCAGATATTTCTCTAACTGTACGCCCTCTCCCCAGCCATAATTTCCGAAAATCTCACACATGGAATTTCCCTGTTTCCATGGCTCAACAGCCGCCGCGGAGGATGCCAGTTTTCCTAATACATAATGATAAAACAGTCCGTTTCTGTGCTGGAAAGTTCCCATATTGTAGCTTATATTTTCCTGCTGCGGCAGCACCTGTCCGCCGATATCATCAATGCCGGCCATATCCTGCCCGCGCAGGCCGCGGAAATAATGACCAAGAGAACTGCCCAGTCGGGAATGATGGTTGTCATCCTCAATCATATGCCCGATATATTTCACGCCATGTGTTCTGCACCAGTCCCCGATCTGCTCCGAAAAATCTTTCTGTACCAGTCTCGTCACCAGATCCATATACTGATGGCGGACGGCTGCGGTTACTGTTTTGTCTGCATCATTTTCCCACAATAATGCAAGCTTCCAGAAATTTTCTTTGCCGATTTCGGTCGCAAGCTGCTGAAGCAGTTCACTGCTCCACGGAAAATCCACCATTGTTCCAAAGGTATCGTCTGTCTCGTAAAGATGTCCGTTTCCTATCTCCGGCTCATCCGAGAAAAAGCCTGCAATCGTCGTCCCAAACAGCTCCTTATAATGTGCATAATGCGGCTCATATACCGCATCCAGCAGAACTTTGCAGGACTGGCTGTTCATCATATTAATATAGGAACGGTGATAACCAAAGTTTCTGGAAAGATGCAGCGTATAAATTTTCCATTTTCCCTCCGGCACCTGCCAGGTTAAATCGCCATCATCAAAAGACTCCGGTGTAAGGTCGATTCGCCAGGCAGCGTCTGTAAAACCATCTTTTTCCCCATCCATACGGACAGCATAAACGCCGACAAGTTCATCATCATCAAAAACCGGCGTCTCTCCCTGCATCACAAAAGTTTCCACCATGGTTTTCTGAAATGGATCAGGATGTTTTAACTTCTCCGCCGTTACAGCAAAGGCTTCTCCGCCTTCTGCTTCTTCGATTCTGCAGCAGATGCTCTGTCTGCGAAGCGTGTCCGGCTCTTTTTCCAGTGCTCCGTTGGCATATCCGGTCGGAAAATGGCTGTCGTCCAAAATCCAGACTTTCATGTTTCTCTTTTTCGCCTCATCTAAAATGACATCCATGTCCTGCCACCATTTTTCCCCGCAGAAATCCGGGTGCGGGCGGCTCTCCACGCAGACTGCCTTGATGTTGCTCTTGTCGATGACATCCATATATTTTCGAAGCACTTCTTCGTTTTCTCCATGCTGCCAGAAAAAAGGGAAAATATAATTTTCCCCTTTTCCGGACAGGAGCTTTTCGATCTTTTCGCTCATCTTTATCTCTCCTGTTATGCCAGTCGAAGTACCGTCTGTAATACCCGTTTTGCAGTAACCTGAAGTTCTGCTCTGGTAATCGGATACTTCGCATTTTCATTGTCCACTGCAATCATAATCTCATCAAAGTCTGACTGCATGCCCGGCATGGTGATGTCGTTTCCGGCGTGGATGCAGCCGGAGGCAAGGCCTGCCTCGTGTTTATTTTTTCTCGCGTCTGCCTGGGACAGCATACCGCCGACGGCGTACCAGTCTGTCATGACGCTTCCCTCATAACCCCATTCGTCACGCAGGACAGATGTCTGAATGTCTTTGCTGTTATTCGCATGCTCTCCGTTCACCAGATTGTAAGAGCTCATCACGGTTGCCGGTGCGGATTTTTCGACGCAGATTTCAAAGTTTCGAAGGTAAATCTCACGGATCGCGCGCTCCGATACGATGCTGTTGGATGCGGTACGGTTTGACTCCTGATTATTCAGGGCAAAATGTTTGATTGTTGTGCCGCAGCCTTTCTTCGACTGAACACCTAGCGTGATCGCCGCCGCGATGTTTCCGCTCACAACCGGGTCTTCGGAATAGTATTCGAAATCTCTTCCGCAGAGCGGGGACCGCTGAATGTTCATCGCCGGTGCAAGCCACAGATTCACGCCGAACTGCTCCATTTCTTCACCGACCATTGCGCCGAGGGCCTCACACGCTTCTGTGTTAAAGCTCTGTGCCAGCGCGGTTCCGATCGGGATTGCGGTGCAGTACATATAGTTGACAGGTGCGTTTAATTCTTCCTCGGTTGGCTTTGGAGCCATGGATGCCATCATCTGAAGCTGTTCCGGCTCCATGAAGTCCATCATTCCGGCAAGCGGATTGTCCATTCCTTTGACCTGTTCTCCCACTACCTTATAGGCTGTGCATACGCGGATTCCCGCCGGTCCGTCGGCCATGACGAGCGTCGGTACGCCAAGGTCTTTTAACCGCTGACACGTTTCACCGGCGGCTCCGGCAACACTTTTGCAGGCGGCGCCGACCATGGAACCCATGCCTGCGTTGTCCTCGAAAAGGCCGATACTGAGGTATGCTAACTGCTCATTCGTCAGAGTTCCTACAAAGTCATCCAGTGATACTTTTTTATTTTTTACATCATCGAAGGTACATTCTTTTGTCGGTTTTATTTCTTTCGGCTCTTCGGAATAAACAACTTCTGTTGTTTCGATTTTGTCTGCATGAAGCGCATAAGCTGGAACGTCTGCTGCTGCGATGGTTCTTGCCGCATTGATTTTAAATTCCAGAAGCTCTGCGCCCGGGCAGATGTTTTTGCATTTCTTTACAACGGCTGTCTCGTCGAGGCTGAGGCCTGCGCATACGGCGGTATCTGCCGAGCATTTTCCAACCAGAAGGTAATACGTGCCTTTTTCCATGATGTAGCTTGCGCTCTCCTCATCATAGGATGCCAGATCGGTTGTCTTGAAAGTGAGGGTAACCTCGCCGCTCTCGGATGGCTCCAACTCTTTTGTTTTCGCAAACGCCATAAGCTGCTGGTACGGCTGATCCAGTTTGCCGGACGGCTTGTTCACGTAAAGCTGAACGACCTCTTTTCCTTTGTGTGCACCTGTATTTTTCACCGGAACTTTCACGGATACTTCTTTTTCATCCGCGGTGACGGACGGTGTGCCGAGTTCAAACTTTGTATAAGAAAGACCATATCCAAATGGGAAGGTCGGTGTGATGTCCGCGGTGTCGAAATAACGATAGCCTACATAAATTCCCTCGGTATACACCGTATCATCCATATCTCCGAACCCTTCTGTCGACGGATATGATTCGATCGGCGCCCATGTCATGGTAAGTTTTCCGGACGGATTGCTTTTTCCTGTCAGAATATCTGCCAGCACATCCCCGACCGGTGTGCCGAGCTGGCCAAGAAGTAAAATATTCTTTACTTCCATAACCGGCTCCAAATTTACCATGCCGCCGACGTTTAATACGAGTACGAATTTTTTATAGTTCCGGCTGCAGTATAAGATATCCCGAATTTCTGTTTCCGAAAGATTGATGTCTCCTGCCTCGGTGGAGCGGTCTGCTCCTTCTCCTGAAATTCGTGAAAGAACGTAAACCGCCAGATCTGCCGGTGCATCCAATGCAATCTCATACTCCGGCTCCGGCATCGCTTTTCCCATTCCGTACATGACGGCATTGATGCCGAGCTCTGCCGCTTCTTTTTTGACTCTCGCAATAAAAGCAACTCTTTCGTCCGCTCTTACTTTATCGTAAGCATCGAGCCAGTCTTTCGAAGTGATGGTAAAACCGGCTTTTTCCAGTCCTTCCTCGATCGTCACATAATGACGCACATTGACATCACCGGAACCCGTACCGCCCTTGATGGTGTTTCTCGCTCCGCTTCCATATAAAGCAACCTTTCCGGCACTGACCGGCAGAGTATCATCCTCTCTCTTTAAAAATAATGCACACTCCGGCGCAATACTCCGCACCAGGTCTGTATGCTCTGTCTCAAAAGGCTGTACAGCCGCATCGGTAATTCTGATCATTGTTTTTCCTCCCATTTTTTATTTCGCAGAATGTTTTGCTTCCAGATCCGCTTTCATCGCCGGAAGTTCCTTATCCAGCTTATAGGCAATTGCAAGAAGCAGTAATACAACCATCAATACCATCGGTACATAATTAAACAATGCAACAATGGATGTATTTGCAGCGGCACTCTGAACAGCAAGTTTTCCATCGTAGCCTGCCAGTCCCATAATAAGACCTACCATCGCAGATGCAACACCGCTTCCTAATTTAGAACAGAAGGAATTGACAGAACCAATCATGCCTTCCACTCTTATTCCTGTTTTCCATTCGCCGTAGTCCATTGTATCAATCATATAAATATTGATCATCATCGTAACTGGTAAAATTGCGACACCTCCAAGCAGAGAACCAACCGTAAGTGTTACAAGATTTGTTCCGCCGATAATACGGATTCCATATCCGGCCACGCCTAAAACAGCTCCTGCTTTTAAAAGCGTTGCGGTACCAAATTTTCTGGATAAAACAGGGAAAATCATCATAATAATCGGAGTAATCATACTGCTCATGGATACGATCGTAGCAAGCTTGATATCTCCCATAATATATTTGAAATAGTAAGTATTCACTGCACTTCCAACATTGGTCGCAAGCTGCACTACCAGCGTCATACCTGCCAGAATCCAGATATATTTATTCTTCATGATACAGCTTAATCCCGTCTTAAGTGGAATCGTTTCTTCTTTTTCTTCTGTTCCTGTGTTCTCTGTCTGTACTACTTCTTTTACAAAGATAAAACGCAGCATTCCAATCACTGCCATCGGAATTCCAATCAATGCCGTGATGACTGTCCAGCCGGATTTTACAGCACCAACTCCTGCAATTAACTGCGGCAGCACCATACCAAATGCGATGGAGACTAACATAATAATACCACCATTAAAGGACATTACGGAAACTCTATTTGCCTCATTTCTGACACTTCTTGCCAGATACACGGCATCATTACCGTTTAAAAAAGTGGCACAGACAGAATTTATCAATGTGTACATAATAAAAATAAATACTGCCTGACCAACCGTTCCCATATTTGGTGTTGAAAACATCAGGATCGTAAACAGCCATACAAATACGATACAGATTTCATACGGTCTTGCTTTTCCCCATTTTGTATTTGTCCTGTCAATGATAAATCCAACTACTAAATCCGTTACACCGTCAAACAGCTTCGATGCCAGCAGCAGTCCTCCGATTAAAGTCGGTGCCATGCCAAGCATATCGGTGCAGTAATAGGTAAGCTGCATAATCAACATGACATTTAATGCAAGTGACAATGCTCTTGACATCCATGCCCACTTAAAATACTTTGGCAGAACTTCGTTTTCTGCTGTCGTTGCAGGGTCTGCCCAATTTGGTTTTACTTTTGCTTTCGCCATTCCTTTTCTCCTTCTTCGTACGTTTTTCTTTTGGATGGCTTTATTTTATTTCATTTTGCTTCTTTATGATTTTGAAAATTCGTGATTTCTTTTGCTTTTTCATTCGGTTTGAGATAAAATAAAAAGGAAAACAAAAATAAGGAGAATGGCCATGTCACAATCCCGCACGGATGTAATTGAAAAAATCTATTTTTTATGTGATGTTGTTTACAAGACAAGCGGTATTTCTATTTTTCACTATAATTCTGCACTGGAGACCCTCTCTTCCTTATCAAAATGGGAAAACCATATCAAAAATTTTTTCCTTTTAAACTGTCCCTATGACCTGCCTACACTGGCGGAAAGCAAAAGCTCTACACCCCTCTATTATTCCGACTCTCTGCATCTAAACTGGTTTCTTCTTCCTCTGATTGGGCAGAACTCTTTTCTTGTACTTGGTCCGGTCTTTGAGACGGACGTAACCCCTGCTTTCTTTCAGAAAAAAATGGAATTTCGAACCATGTCCGTTTCCTCCCAGATTCACTTTCTGAAAATGCTGCATGACATTCCTGTTTTTCCTTATCTGCAGTTTTTGGGTTATCTGTCGATGATTTATTATGGAATATATCATACACTGCCCAATCCGGATGTCCTTCAGCCCAAACATTACACGACTCCTCTCGATATGACCGGAAAAAATGCAGAAAACATTCCAAAGTCTCATGGCTCCCGTATCCAGGAGAAATTAATGCTGGAAGGGGTACGTACTGGAAATATTCATCTCTTTCACAGCGCCCAGAATACGGTTTCTTCCGCCTCCATTGTCGGCACACTTGCCAATGGTGATCCGCTGCGTCAGGCAAAAAATGCAATTATCGCGCAGATTACACTTGTCACAAGAGCTGCTGTGGAAGGCGGTATGAATGCCGAGGCTGCGTATTCCCTGAGCGATTTTTATATTCAGCAGCTTGAACTTTGCGAAACCCGGGATGAAGTCTATCTGATTTCTTCAAAAATGTATGAAACCTTTGTCACACAGGTACATGAAGTCCAGACAAAAAATTATCCACCGCTCGTCCTTTACCTGTGCACCTATATTGATAAGCATATTTTTGAAGTCATTTCTCTGGAAACAATGGCTGAGAAACTGGGCTATGACACATATTATCTGACGACCGTTTTCCGGAAAAATACCGGGAAAACGATCAAGCGTTATATTTTGGAAAAGAAGGTGGAACAGGCAAAAATTCTGCTGTCCTCGACGCAGATGGAAGTGCAGGAAATCAGTGATGATCTGTCGTTTCCGTCTTCCTCGTATTTCTGCAC
>CAVBNJ010000083.1:0-9669 GCA_963596755.1 bacterium | reverse complement strand
CTGTAATGATATGTATTTTAGGGGAAGAGAATATTATTTCTCTTCCCCTTTTTTTCTGCCACACAAAATGCTATACTAGACATAATGAAAGCCCGCAGTTCTGCCTTATTTTCCATATCCGGCAGTCCTGCAAAACCACGCTTGAAAGGGAATATGTATATGGAAAATGAGTACATTATTGAGATGTTGAACATCACCAAAGAATTCCCGGGTATCAAGGCGAACGACAACATTACGTTACAGCTCAAAAAAGGAGAAATCCATGCTCTGCTTGGAGAAAACGGTGCTGGAAAATCAACTCTGATGAGTATTCTTTTTGGTCTGTATCAGCCTACCTCCGGAATCATCAAGAAGAATGGGCAGGAAGTCCATATCAACACGCCGAACGACGCCAACGATCTCAACATCGGTATGGTGCACCAGCACTTTAAGCTGGTCGAATGTTTCTCGGTTCTCGACAACATCATCCTCGGCGTAGAGCCGACAAAAGGCCTTTTCCTGGAGAAAAAGAACGCCCGTGCAAAAGTCATGGAGCTGAGCGAAAAATACGGCTTAATGGTCGATCCGGACGCTCTGATCTCGGATATCACCGTCGGCATGCAGCAGCGTACCGAAATCCTGAAAATGCTCTACCGTGACAACGAAGTCCTGATCTTCGACGAGCCGACCGCGGTTCTGACTCCGCAGGAAATCGACGAACTGATGAAGATCATGAAGAACCTGGCAAAAGAAGGAAAATCGATCCTCTTCATCACCCATAAGCTCAATGAGATCATGGAAGTTGCCGACCGCTGTACGATTCTCCGCAAAGGAAAATACATCGGAACCGTCAACATCTCCGAGACTTCCAAAGAGGAACTCTCCCGCATGATGGTCGGAAGAAACGTCAGCTTCTCCGTCAACAAAAAGCCGGCCAAACCGGGCGACACGGTTCTGAAAGTAGAGCACATGACGGTTCCGAGCAAAGTGCACGGAAACAACGCCGTCAAAGATGTTTCCTTTAATGTAAGAAAAGGTGAGATCGTCTGCATCGCAGGTATCGACGGAAACGGCCAGTCCGAGTTCGTTCAGGGTCTGACGGGACTCGAAAAAGTATCCGGCGGAAAAATCCTGTTTAATGGACAGGACATCACAAAGGCTTCGATCCGCGACCGCTCCAAGATGGGCATGAGCCACATCCCGGAGGACCGTCACAAACACGGCCTCGTGCTGGATTACTCCATCGAGCAGAACATGGTGCTTCAGCGCTACTGGCAGCCGGAATTCGAATCCCTCGGCTTTATCAAATCGAAAGCTGTCCGCGAATATTCCGAGCGCCTGATTGAACAGTACGATGTCCGCAGCGGCCAGGGTCCTGTGACCATCACCCGCAGCATGTCCGGCGGAAACCAGCAGAAAGCGATCATCGCGCGTGAGATCGACAAAGATCCTGATCTTCTCGTTGCGGTACAGCCGACCCGTGGTCTTGACGTCGGCGCAATCGAATACATTCACAGCCAGCTCGTTGCACAGCGCGACAAGGGAAAAGCCGTTCTTCTGGTTTCTCTGGAACTGGATGAGGTTATGGATGTTTCCGACCGTATTCTTGTCATGTATGAAGGAGAGCTGGTCGGCCAGCTTGATCCGAAAACCGTCTCTGTCGAAGAACTCGGTCTTTACATGGCAGGTGCCAAACGGGATCCTGTTCCCGAAGAAGTATAACAAAAGACTTCCAAAAAGAGAGGTAAGAAAAGCATGAACGAAAAAACCAAAAACGCTCTTCTGTCCATTGTCGCTTCTCTTGTATGTATTGTGATCGGTCTTCTTGTGGGATTTATCATTTTATACTGCATCAACGCTGAGAACGCAGTGGATGGATTTACTCGAATCATCAAAGGCGGCTTTTACCTGAAGCCGAAGGGAATCGGAAGTGAAATCGCACAGTCCGCTCCCCTGATTATGACCGGACTTTCGGTTGCATTTGCTTTTAAAACGGGTCTGTTCAACATCGGTGCTGCCGGACAGTACACCGTCGGTGTCTTCGGCGCCCTGTATTTTGCCATCATCCTCCACATGCCGTGGTATGTATGCCTTCTGGCTGCTATGGTCTGCGGAGCTGTATGGGGAGCAGTTCCTGGTATCTTCAAAGCATACTTCAACGTAAACGAAGTTATTACTTCCATTATGTTCAACTGGATCGGCCTGTACCTCGTCAATGAGCTGATGTACAACACCATCCCGGGCATGTATGACCAGAAGACCACACGTACTTACAAATTAAGCTCCGCTTCTCCGAAATCCCTGATTCCGGACTGCGGCATGAACTCCATTTTCCGTACCAGTTCCACAACGATTGCGATTTTCATTGCGATTGCCATTGCAATCATCATCTATATCGTTCTGAACAAGACAACCTTCGGCTATGAGCTGAAAGCCTGCGGTTTCAATAAGGATGCTGCCAAATACGCCGGCATCAACGAGAAGAGAAATGTTGTTCTCTCTATGACCATCGCAGGTGCGCTTGCCGGAATCGGTGCAGGCCTCTACTTCCTCTCCGGTGCATCCGAGTGGAACCCGCAGGTATCGACAGCACTCCCGGCCATCGGTTTTAACGGTATCCCGGTTGCACTGCTTGCCTTAAGCAACCCGATCGGCGTTATCTTCGCAGCTCTCTTCGTTGCTCATATTTCTGTCGGCGGTGCTTATCTGCCTACGAAATATTATCAGCCGGAGATCGCGGACCTGATCGTTGCCGTTATCATTTACCTTTGCGCATTCGTTACCCTGTTCAAGGGCATCGTTGCAAACCTGTTCAAGAGCAAAAAAGAGCAGAAAGCAAATGCCAATGCAGACAACGGAAAGGAGGAGAAGAAATAATGTTCCTTTTAATTAAATTTACCTTACTGTACGCCGTTGTTCTGATGCTCGTTGCGATGGGCGGTATGTTCTCCGAGCGAAGCGGTGTCATCAACATCGCACTGGAAGGAATCATGGCCATCGGCGGCCTTGCCGGTGTCTTCGTCCTGGTTCTGTTCCCGGATCTCCCGGCTCCTGCACTCGTTGCACTTTCCATTCTGGCGAGCGCCGTATCCGGTATGATCTACTCTCTGCTGCTTGGCTTCTCCGCCATCACACTGAAAGCAGACCAGACGATCGGCGGAACCGCGCTGAACATGCTGGCTACTGCAATTGCCATCGTCCTGGTAAAAGCGTTCAACAACGGATCGGATGCCGGAAACGGTGCAGCTTCCGCAAAGCTGAACTACACCAACGCCGCTTTTATTTACAAGATCGGACCGTTTACCGTGAACATCTTCCTGTTCATCGGCATCATCCTTCTGATCTGCAGCTACGTATTCCTCTTCAAAACAAAATGGGGACTGCGCCTGCGTGCCTGCGGTGAGCATCCTCAGGCAGCCGACTCTGTTGGTATCAACGTATACCAGTGGAGATACACCGGTGTTATCATCTCCGGTGCCCTCGGCGGTATCGGCGGATTTGCCTACATCGTTCCGTCCGTTACAACCTGGAACTTCGAAGTCGGCGTAGCCGGTGCCGGATTCCTTGCCCTCGCTGTTATGATCTTCGGTCAGTGGAAACCGTTTCACATCGCCGGAGCGGCCGTATTCTTCGCAGTATTCCGTTCCCTGGCAAACATTGCAGACTCCACCGTACTCTCCCATCTGGGACTGTCCAAGAACATTTACAGCATGATGCCGTTTATCGCATCCATGATTATTCTCGCCTTCACATCCAAGAACTCCCAGGCTCCAAAGGCCGAAGGTATTCCTTACGATAAGGGCGCAAGATAATATTATAAAAGGCAGAGCCGTTAAAAATCCAAACCGTATTTTTTCGGCTCTGCCTTTTCTCTATCATTCTATATTGATCTAAGAAAGGAAAAACATTATGCTGAACACCAAATTATTTGACCACACCATCTTAAAAGCAGACGCAACCGAAGCTCAGGTTGCAAAAATCTGCGACGAGGCACTTGCACACGATTTCGCTTCTGTCTGCGTCAATCAGTATTACACCAAATTCGTTGCTGAGAAACTCAAAGGATCTGACGTGAAGGTCTGCACCGTTGTCGGCTTCCCTCTGGGCATGTCCGATACCCGTGTAAAAGCGTTTGAGACGAAAGCAGCCATCGAAGACGGTGCACAGGAAGTTGATATGGTGATTAACGTCGGAGCCCTGAAAGACGGCAAATACGACTTCGTACGCTCCGATATCCAGACCTTAAAAGAAGTATGCGGCAAGGACATCGTTCTGAAAGTCATCATCGAGACCTGCCTGCTGACCGATGAAGAGAAAGTAAAAGCATGCGAGCTCGCAAAAGAAGCCGGCGCTGACTTCGTAAAGACCTCCACCGGATTTTCTACCGGCGGCGCAAAAGCTGCTGACGTTGCCCTGATGAGAAAGACCGTAGGCCCGGATATGGGCGTGAAAGCTTCCGGCGGAATCCACACGGCAGAGGAAGCACAGGCTATGGTAGATGCCGGCGCAACCCGTCTCGGAACGAGCGCAACACTGGCCATCATCGGATAAAAAGGAGTTTCTTATGGATACGATACTGATAGGAATTGCCGGAGGAACCGGCAGTGGAAAAACGACACTGGCAGATAAGCTGGTAGAAAGTTTTGGACGCGATGAAGTGAGCATTCTGCGCCATGACAACTATTACAAACGCCATGACGAGCTTTCTTATGAGGAGCGTACCAAACTGAATTACGATCATCCGGATGCATTTGACACCGACCTGCTGTGCCAGCATATTCTCGAGCTGAAGGCCGGCAACTCCATCGAAATGCCGGTTTACGACTACACCATTCACAATCGCTCGGACAAGACGATTCTGGTGCATCCTGCCCCGGTTATCGTGCTTGAGGGCATCCTTCTCTTCGTCGAGAAAGAGCTCTGCGATCTGATGGACATCAAAGTCTTTGTAGACACCGACGCAGACGTGCGGATTCTCCGCCGTATCATGCGTGACGTAAAGGAGCGCGGCCGTTCCCTGGACAGCGTAGTAACCCAGTATTTAACGACCGTAAAACCGATGCACGAGCAGTTCGTAGAGCCGAGCAAACGCCGTGCTGATGTGATCATTCCGGAGGGCGGAGAAAATACCGTCGCCCTCGAAATGCTGATCGAGCGGGTGCGCAAGCATCTGAAACTGGTACAGAACCAGTAAACATATTTTAATCTGGGAATCATAAAAAAAGAACGAGGACTGAAATCCGAAACTTCAGTCCTCGTTCTTTTTTCGTTTTCTTTCCCTTACAGGTGTTCCAGCGTTCCCTGCAGCCAGATCTGGCCTTTGAAACGTCTTCCCACTTCCGGTACTCCAAATAAATCCTTTTCGTTGATACAGATGTCTATCGGCACATCGTTGCAGATCAAACCGAGTTCATACAGCCGCTCACCCGTCGCCGAGTTCATCGTCGTATTCATCTCCTTGATTTCACCCATCACGCTGTACTGGTCGCATTCCAGGCCGCTCGGCATGAAAAAGCTATCTACAATAGAAAAGACATCTTCCTTCGTCAGACGCTGGGAAATCATGGCGTACGTGTCGATATCATCCATGGTGAGACTTTCCATCGCATCCTCGTCGCCGTTCCGCGCAGCCGAAATCAGCGAGTTCTTCTGCTGTGTGCTGCGGCGCTCCTTCTCCACCTGTTCCGGGTCTTTCTGTACCGGGAGCAGGATCATTCCGTCTTTTGCAAGACCGGAAACGGAAAGCGGAAGCGCGAGCGGCTGCAGCATATTTTTCTGTCTCATTTCCAGATACTCTGCTGCATGCGTCAGATAGAAAATCATGGTGATGCCGAGCCGCATATCGTCGCAGGCTCCTGCAAACGATTCTTTGTCGGCGTGGCGCTCCACCGATACCTCTTCGTAGGAGCTGATCTCTCCGCCCTCGAAGTAAGGATAATAATATTCCATCTGGAACCGGTCGTTCTCATCAATTTCCCCACAGACTGTGATTCCGCAGTCATAGGCATATTCTTTCGAAAATTCAGCAAAAAGGTGGTGTTCTTCTGTTTCCACAATCTTTTTCCGGTCGTAGTTTTCTACTACATCCCGAAGGAGTTTCTGAAGTTCCCCTGTTGTATCAATGTTGGAAAATCCAATTGATTTTAAATAAGCGTGCATAAGAACACCTCCTCTCAATCCTTGTTCTAATTCTTCTTATGCTTTTTTGTGTTTCGGGATCAGTTTCTCTTTTCCGCCCATGTACATACGAAGCACTTCCGGAATGTTTACAGATCCGTCTGCATTCAGGTTGTTCTCCAGGAATGCGATCAGCATACGCGGCGGTGCAACTACGGTATTGTTCAGGGTGTGTGCCAGGTACTTCTTGCCGTCCTCGCCGTTGACACGGATTTTCAGACGTCTTGCCTGTGCATCACCAAGGTTGGAGCAGCTTCCCACCTCGAAGTATTTCTTCTGACGCGGAGACCATGCCTCAACATCGACAGATTTTACTTTCAGGTCAGCCAGGTCGCCGGAGCAGCACTCCAGAGTACGAACCGGGATATCCATGGAACGGAACAAGTCTACGGTGTTCTTCCACAGTTTGTCATACCACATCATGCTGTCTTCCGGTTTGCAGACAACAACCATCTCCTGTTTCTCGAACTGGTGGATACGGTAAACGCCGCGCTCCTCGATGCCGTGTGCTCCTTTTTCTTTACGGAAGCACGGAGAGTAGCTGGTCAGAGTCAGAGGAAGTTTTTCCTCCGGGATAATGCTGTCGATGAATTTACCGATCATGGAGTGCTCGCTGGTTCCGATCAGGTACAGATCCTCACCCTCGATTTTGTACATCATGGACTCCATCTCAGCGAAGCTCATAACACCGTTTACAACGTTGCCGTGGATCATGAAAGGCGGTACACAGTAGGTAAATCCTCTGTCAATCATGAAGTCTCTTGCATAAGAAAGGATTGCGGAGTGGAGGCGTGCGATGTCGCCCATCAGATAATAGAATCCGTTTCCGGCAACTTCTCTTGCTGCGTCCAGATCAATTCCGTCGAAGGACTCCATAATGTCGGTGTGATACGGAATTTCGAAATCCGGTACAACCGGCTCGCCGAAGCGCTCTGCCTCTACGTTCTCGCTGTCATCTTTTCCGATCGGTACGGAAGGATCGATGATGTTCGGGATCACCATCATGATCTTTTTGATCTCTTCTTCTACTTCTTTTTCTCTTGCGGAGAGAGCCTCGATGCGGGAGCCGTCAACAGCAACCTGTTTCTTTACTTCCTCAGCCTCTTCTCTCTTGCCCTGGCCCATCAGAGCACCGATCTGTTTGGAGATCTTGTTTCTCTTTGCACGGAGTGCTTCTACTTCCTGTTTGATGTCACGGTTCTCTTTGTCCAGCTCGATTACTTTATCAACCAGCTCCAGTTTCTGATCCTGGAATTTATTTCGGATATTCTGTTTTACAACTTCCGGGTTTTCTCTTAAAAACTTAATGTCTAACATAATTTCCTCCTAGTAGATCTTATCCCCTCATATTCCGGCGGGATTTTTTCGTTTTTTCCAGCCCGGAGCCCTGCCCGTTTTTCCAGCATTTATGCGGGTTTGGCGCGCTCCAGTACCATCATATAACAGTATATGCATTTTTTCAAGCGTTCTTTCATGCTGTTTTTCTGCGGTCCGTTTTTACATGAGATCGATCGAATTCATCGTAATCGCCTGGCGCAGTGCGTCGATTTCCTCGGCGCTCAGCATGATGTAGGACTCGCCTTTTACGATCTCTTTCAGATACAAAAAGCAGTTGTCCCGGCTGTGAATGGCATTCAGAATGAAGCCTGTGTTTTCCTTGTCGAGCATTGCCAGTGCAAAACTCATTTTTCCGCCCACATCGTCAAATGCATCGTACTTTACGATTCCGTATTTATTCAGTGTCATACCCTGAATCTTTTTCAGATCTGCGATGTTCTTCTTTGTCACCTCGCCCTGTTTCGTCAGCTTGTCAATTTCCTTGAATCTCTGATGAAACAGCTTTTCGAGTGACTGGGCGTCTTTTCCCTTCATAAAGCTTTTGTACTTCTGGTTCAGTCTGCTCAGACGCAGTGACATGCTGACCGTCATAATCATCATCACGATAATCAGTACAATCAGAAGAAGTACAACAACGCCCAGGTCAATGCCTGCCTTACTAAATAAATTGCTCATTATTCTACCTCTTACTGTATCGATTCAAACAGATCCATGATTCTCTCGAGCTCTTCCTGGGAATAATACTCGATCTCGATCTTTCCTTTGTGTTTTGCTCCGCGGTGAATGGAAACCTTCGTGCCGATGATGCTTTTGATTTTTTCTTCCAGTCCTTCGTAGATGGCTTCCTCTTCCAGATTGACTTTCTTCTCTTTCTTCACCTTCGGATTTAAGATCTCTTTGACGAGACGCTCGGTCTCGCGGACGCTGAGTTTTTCATCAAAGATTTTCATTGCCGTATTGTACTGAAGTTCTTTGTCCTCCAGTGCCAGCAGCGTGCGCACATGGCCCGTTGTCAGCATCTCATCGACAACCATCTGCTGTACCCTGTCGTCCAGTTTCAGGAGACGCATCGAGTTGGTAACCGCCGTTCTGCTCTTGGAAACGCGCTCTGCGATTTCATCCTGGCGAAGATGGAACTCTTCCATCAGGCGTTTGTATGCGTGTGCCTCCTCAATCGGGTTCAGGGATTCTCTCTGGATATTTTCAATCAGGGAAATCTCGACAACTTCCTGCTCGCTGAAATCTTTGATGATAACCGGCACTTCTTTGACTCCGGCGAGCTTTGCAGCTCTCCATCTCCGTTCCCCTGCGATGATTTCATAATAATCATCCTTTTTCTGCACCAGAATCGGCTGCAGGATGCCGAACTGTTTGATGGACTCTGAGAGCTCAATGAGGCCGTCCTCATCAAACGATTTTCGCGGCTGCTCACGGTTCGGTTCAATCTCGGAAATTTTCAGTTTCATCTCGACTGGTTTTTCGACAACTTTTTCAACAACCTTCTCGACAACTTTGATTTCCGGTTTTGCCTGTTTTTCTTTTGCTTCTGCCTTGGCCGGATGTCCTGGTGAAATCAGGGAATCCAGGCCCTTGCCTAATCCTCCTCGTCTCGCTGCCATTACTCTTCATCCCCCCTGTGAATCACTTCGTCTGCCAGGAGACGGTAGCTCTCTGCACCGGTGGACCGCTTATCATAATAGTTGATCGGCATTCCGTAGCTCGGTGCCTCCGCAAGGCGGACATTTCTAGGAATAATGGTTTTGTAGATGTTCTGGTTCAGGCTGTCTTTTACGTTTTCTACTACCTGCAGAGAAAGATTTGTTCTTGCATCGTACATGGTAAAGACAACGCCTTCCATCTCCAGATCCGGGTTCAGACGCTCCTGTACCAGCTCGATCGTGTGCATTAACTGGGATAATCCTTCCAGTGCGTAATATTCACACTGAATCGGCACGAGAACGGTGTCTGCGGTGGTCATCGCGTTGATTGTCAGCATATTTAAGGATGGCGGACAGTCAATAATAATGAAGTCGTACTGATCGCGGACCTGATCGATTGCATTTTTCAGGATGAATTCCTTATCTTCCACCCCGATCAGCTCGATTTCCGCTCCGGCCAGATTGACATTGGAAGGGACGAGGGAAAGATTGTCAAATTTCAGAGGAATGATACAGT
>CAVBNJ010000082.1:0-9678 GCA_963596755.1 bacterium | reverse complement strand
CAGTGAAAGCGCATGTGAAACGCCGGAAGCTGAATCTTGCGATGCTGAAACGGATTCTTGCGAAGAAGAAACAGAAACCAAAAATAATTAAATAGGGAAATAAGGAAGTAATTCCTGGGGAGGGAAACCTCCCCCTTTTTTATGGAAAGGAGATTGTTATGGAACTTGCAAAACGCAATGACGTCCCTGTAGAACTCACATGGGATCTGTCTTTAATCTACCCAACCGAGGAGGCCATGCTTACCGATGCGCAGAAAATGAAAGCCTTAAGTCTTTCTATGGAGGAGTCCTACAAAGGAAAACTCACAAGCGCTGCCATCATCAACCAGTGTCTCGACGATTACCAAGAGGTTTACCGCCTGATTACGCTGACGGCCAACTACTGCGATCTCGCGGTCTCCGTTGACTACTACAACAGCGCAAACCAGACGCGCAACGACCGCATCAACAGCCTCATCTCCGAGATTTTCAGCCGCCTGACCTTTATCGAGAGTGAGCTTTCTGAGCAGTCCGAGGATCTTCTGACCGAAGCAATGCAGCAGTCTGATACGAACCGCTGCTATCTGGCAGAAATTCTGCGCAACAAACCGCACCGCCTGAATCCGGAAACAGAGCGTGCACTCTCTGCTCTGTCCCAGACGTTCTCCGCGCCGTACCAGATTTACAACATGGCAAAACTTGCCGATATGAAATTTGATTCTTTCACGGTCGATGGAAAAGAATATCCGCTCGGCTATTCTCTGTTTGAGGATAACTACGAATATGAAGAGAATACTGCTGTCCGCCGCAGTGCCTTTGACGCTTTTTCCAAAAAGATCCGGGAGTACGAAAATGTAACCGCTGCCGCTTACAACGCACAGTTACAGACCGAAAAGACCATGGCCACCCTGCGCGGCTTTGACTCTGTTATCGACTCCCTTCTGTTCCCGCAGCAGGTCAGCTGCGAGTTGTACAACCGCCAGATCGACCTCATCACCACCCGTCTGGCTCCGCACATGCAGAAATATGCACGGTTGCTGAAAAAGGTTCACAACCTCGACCACATGACCTTCGCCGATCTGAAAATCGCCGTAGACCCGGAATACGATCCGTCTGTCACGATTGAAGAATCGAAACAGTACATCGAAAAAGGTCTCTCGATTCTCGGTGACGATTACGTTTCCATGATTCAGGAAGCCTACAAGAACCGCTGGGTTGACTTTGCAAAGAATCAGGGTAAATCGACCGGCGGCTTCTGCGCAAGCCCGTACGGAAAGGGTTCGTTCATTCTCTTAAGCTGGAACAACCGCATGGCGGATGTCTTCACTCTGGCACATGAGCTCGGCCACGCAGGCCACTTCCGTCTCTGCAACGGTGCACAGCCGATTCTCGACACCGAGGTTTCCTCCTACTTTGTCGAGGCTCCGTCCACCATGAACGAGCTTCTGATGGCACACTATCTGCTGAAAACGAACCCGGACAAACGGTTCCGCCGCTGGGTTTTAAGCTGTATGATCAGCAATACGTATTATCATAACTTCGTCACCCATCTGATGGAGGCTGCTTACCAGCGTGAGGTTTACAAGATCATCGACGCGGGCGACAGTGTACAGGCGGAAACGTTAAGCGGCATTATGAAAGACACGCTGCAGAAATTCTGGGGCGATGCTGTGGAGATTTCCGATGACGCAGCGCTCACCTGGATGCGCCAGCCGCATTACTATATGGGACTTTACTCCTACACCTACAGCGCCGGCCTGACCGTTGCCACACAGGTGTGCAAACGCATCGAAAACGAAGGCCAGACAGCCGTCGATGACTGGAAAAAAGTTCTGACTGCCGGCAGCACAAAGACACCGGAAGAGCTGGCAAAAATGGCAGGCGTCGACATCTCGACCGATGCACCGCTTCTTGATACGATTGAGACGATTGGATCGATCATCGACGAGATCTGTGAACTGACAGAAGAGTTAGGCTGATCCTTTTCGAATCGTTGCTTTTCAGAAATAATTTATCATCAAAAAGATCCTTCGTCTGAAATGAGGCGGAGGATTTTTTCTTATACCCCATACAGCTTCCGGAACTGCTTCGGTGTTGTCCCTGTCTGCTGGCGGAAGACAGAAATAAAATAGCTGACATCGCGGTAGCCGCAGAGCGCGGCGATGCCGTCGAGTGTGGTGTAGGGGCGGCTGATGAGGAGCTCTTTCGCGCGGCTGATGCGCAGAACGCTGATGTAGGAGCGGACAGAACTGCCGACGAAGCGCTGGAACAGGCGGGTCAGGTACTGCGGGGTGATGTGGAGCTGTCCGGCGAGATCATCGACATCGAGCGGGTCGGAGAGATGACTTTCGATTTCCTGCATTGCCGGGCGGACATACTGGAGATAGAGCGGGTGTTCCGTTCGGGAAAGGCCGGTGGAAAGCTGGGAAAGGCGTGTCAGAAATTCGAAGCACGCAACCGAGAGCGCGGCATCATCGATCTCATTCTTCTGAAAATGAGAGGCGATCATGCGGTCGATACATTCCTGAAACCACACACCCTCCGATGATGGGACAAAAAGATACGGTGAGACGGCGCAGATTTTATAAAGATCCTCCGAGAGTTTTCCGTCAAACGTCAGAAACGACGTATACCACAGCCCGTTTCCGCCGTTTTCACGGTATTCATGCGGCACATGCGGTGCGATCAGAATCCCATCTCCTGGTTTCAGAGGAATCTGCTGCCCGCCAAGGGTGAGCAATCCCTCTCCGCGCTCCGTCTGGATCCAGTGATACAAGGGGAAGCCGTCCGGCCGTGCCACCGGCTCCTGCAGCCAGTGATTGCCGATGCTGTCGGCGGAGAGCGAAAAATCCGAAGCGGATGGTTTAAAGTAAATAGGCATGTCAGTCAGATCCCTTCTAAGATATATTTCTAAAATAAGTTTCGAAAATTCATATTTTTTAGACAAGCATATCATACTTTTCTCACAAAGACCAGTATATAATAAAGCCATCAAAACGAGAAAAACGAAACACAGGAGGAATCACCACATGCAGCCAAAATTCAAAAAAATGTTATACGGCGGAGATTACAACCCGAACCAGTGGCCGAAGGAAATCTGGGATGAGGATATGAAGCTCTTCCACCAGGCACACATCAACAGCACCACGATCAACGTATTTTCCTGGGCAAAAATCCAGCCGTCCGAGAACGAGTACGACTTTACCGAACTCGATGAGATCGTAGACACCCTGACAAAAGAGGATGTTCAGATCGTTATGGCAACTTCCACCGGCGCACTCCCGGCATGGATGGTACACCGTTATCCGGAAGTGGCAAGAACCGACTTTGAGGGACGCCATCACAAATTCGGACACCGCCACAATGCCTGCCCGAACAGCCCGGTATTCCAGAAATATGCAAAACGCCTTGCAGAGAAACTGGCAGAGCGCTACGGCGACAACAAAAACATCGTCTGCTGGCACATCAGCAATGAGTACGGCGGCGAGTGCTACTGCGAAAACTGCGCAAAAGCTTTCCGTGTATGGCTGAAAGACAAATACAAAACCCTCGACGAAGTCAACAAAGCATGGAACATGGAGTTCTGGGGCCACACGATCTACGACTGGGATGAGATTGTACCGCCGAACGACCTGGGTGACGGAATGCCATGGGGCTGCGGAACCGCATTCGCAGGTATCTCCCTTGATTACATGCGTTTCAATTCCGACGGCATGCTGAACAACTACAAAATGGAGCGCGATGCGATCCGCAAATACGACAAAGAGACCCCGATCACCACAAACCTGATGGGAACCTACAAAGGCCTTGATTACTTCAAATGGGCAAAAGAGATGGATATCGTATCCTGGGACAACTACCCGAGCTACAATACGCCATGGAGCCACGTTGCCATGACCCACGACCTGATGCGCGGCCTCAAAGACGCACCGTTCATGCTGATGGAGCAGACCCCGAGCCAGCAGAACTGGCAGCCATACAACTCTTTAAAGAGACCGGGCCAGATGCGTGCACAGAGCTATCAGACCGTTGCACACGGTGCAGACACGATTCAGTTCTTCCAGCTGAGAAGAAGCGTCGGCGGATGCGAGAAATTCCACGGTGCTGTCATCGCCCATGCAGGAACCGCAGATACCCGTGTCTTCCGTGAGGTAACCCAGCTTGGAAAAGAACTGGAGAGCATCGGAAGCCGTGTGATGGGATCCGAGAACCATGCAAAAGTCGGCATCATCTTTGACTGGGAAAACTACTGGGCACTGGAGTACACCAGCGGACCGAACCGTGATTTACAGTACGTAGACCAGATCGAGCAGATGTACAATTACTTCTACAACAAAAACATCGCCGTGGACATGATCCCGATCGATGCAGATTTCTCTAAATATGACCTCGTTGCAGCGCCGGTTCTCTACATGGTAAAAGACGGCGTGGCAGAGAGCCTGGAAGCTTATGTACAGGCAGGCGGAACCCTCATTACTACTTACATGAGCGGTATTGTCGGACAGTCTGACAACGTACATCTCGGCGGATACCCGGGACCGCTCAGAAAAATGGCAGGCGTATGGGTAGAAGAGATCGACGCTCTTGCACCGGAGCAGAGAAACAAAATCCGCTTTGCAGACGGAACCGAGTCTGAGTGCCGCATGGTATGCGACCTGATGCACCTTGAGGGAGCAGAAGAAGTGGCAAAATATGAGGATGACTTCTATGCAGGAATGACTGCTGTTGCAAAGAACCAGTTCGGAAAAGGTACCGTATATTATGTCGGAACCGACCTTTCCGAGAGCGGACTTGCCAAAGTTCTCGGTATGGCAGCCGACGGCGCAGCGATCCAGCCGGTGATCGAAGAAGAGACTGCACTCGAGATCACAAAACGCCAGGCAGACGGCGAGGATCTGTACTTCGTTATCAACTTCAAAGATGAGGAGCTTCCGCTTCCGGCTGTATTCGACGGAAAAGAAGATATCCTGACTGGAGAGAAAGTACAGGGCGGCGAGATGCTGAAGAAATACGATCTGCGTATTGTCAGCGTTCCAAGAGCATAAAAGAGAACCGATCAGTATAGAGAAAGAGGCACAGCCTTACAGGGAAAAATATCCTGGAAGGCTGTGCCTTTTGTGATGAACATAATAAAAAATCAGAACGAAGCCAGGGCGACGATGTTTTCCATTTCGCCCCATTTTTCTTCCATATCCGCGACGAGCGCAATCTGTGTCCGCGCCCGCACGAGGTTGTGCTCCGGGTAAGCGGTCTTGAAGTAGGTATCGCCCATCAGATAATCGGTGAGGAAGCGGATGCCGCATTCGAGAGTCATCAGCTTCGCGCCCATCGGCAGCATCTCGATCTCTGCGCGGGTCAGGGAGCCGGCGCAGCCTGCGAGGAAGCCCTTGGTATAGCTTTCGAAGAGCGGAAGGGAGAGTGACACTTTCGAGATATCTTGCTCATCCTCGGCGGCGGTATTGGCGCCGAAACGGATGGAATCGCCGAAGTCGAAGATGGACAGTCCCGGCATGATGGTGTCGAGATCGATGACACAGATTCCCTCGCCGGTCGCATCGTCGATCATAATGTTGTTCAGCTTGGTGTCATTGTGCGTTACGCGCAGCGGCAGCTCGCCGGAGATTTTCATGCGCTCGGCCACGCCGTAATCATCCGTGCGGTCGAGGAAAAACGCCATTTCTTCGGAAACGTTTTTCAGCCGTCCTTTCGGGTCAGCCTGTGCAGCCTGCAGGAGTGCCTGGTAGCGGAGCGGCGTATTGTGGAAATCCGGGATCGTCTCGAACAGAGAGGCGGATGGAAAATCGGAGAGCATTTGCTGGAAGCGGCCGAAGGCTTTTCCGGTCTCGTAAAACAGTTTCGGATCGGTCACTGCGTCGTAGCAGGATGCATCCGAAATAAAGAGAAATGCACGCCAGTATTCTCCGCGCTCATCGACGAAAAACCAGGCACCGTCTGTCGTCGGGATCAGGTTCAGCGTTTCGCGGAAAGGATCGCCGCCGGCGGCTGTGATTTTTTTCCGCAGAAACGAAGTTACCTGTGCAATATTCTGCATCAGCTCCTCCGGATGGTGGAAAACGGTGCGGTTCATGCGCTGCAGAATGGATTTGCGGAGCTCACCGTTTTCAGTGGAGCGGACCAGAAACGTATCGTTGATATGGCCGTTCCCGTGCGGAGTCCAGTCTGTAATCGTTCCCGGGAAAGCAAATGCGTGGACAATGGAAGAGAGTTCTTCCTGTGTGTATGTAATCATCATGGGTATAAACTCCTTATTTTAATTAGACAAACCTGCTTAAGTAAAGCACACGTAGGGCGAAAAGTCAAGAAAACGGCGCGAAACGATTGACAAGGCAAGCTATTTCCGACTATAATAGACAACAAAGTGAACCCTAAAATGCAGTGACAGGGAGGAGTACCTGGCGGCGCAAAGCAAAGAGAGGAGATGGCTGGTGAGAATCTCCGTGAGCGTGCCTGTGGAAGTAGCCCTCGAGCAGTGGACTGAACAGAAAAAGCGGACAGCAATGTTTTTCCCAGTAGGCTCCAACGTAGTTCCCACGTTACCGGGATGCCGTATCGGACGATTTGTCCCGTATGGATTGAGCAGAAAAGAGATTTTCTGGAATTCAGGTGGTACCGTGGATGGAAACATTCTCCCTGAACGTAAGGCACAGCAAATGTGTTTTATGTTCGGGGATTTTTTATGCAGTATATTTAGAACAGGAGGTTTTCATATGAAACAGATTACAGGAAACAAACTTCTGGTAAAGGCTCTGAAAGAGGAGGGTGTCGAGTATCTCTTCGGTTATCCGGGAGCCTGCACCATTGATATCAGCGATGAGCTTTACAAACAGGATGAAATCAAAATCGTTCTGCCGCGCCACGAGCAGGCGCTGGTGCATGAGGCAGATGCCTATGCAAGAACGACAGGAAAAGTCGGCGTATGCCTCGTTACAAGCGGACCTGGCGCGACGAACCTTGTCACTGGTCTTGCAACCGCCAACTACGACAGCGTTCCGCTTGTCTGCTTCACCGGCCAGGTAGCCCGCCACCTCATCGGAAACGACGCGTTCCAGGAGGTTGATATCGTCGGCATCACCCGCAGTATCACAAAATACGGCGTGACCGTCAGAAACCGTGAGGACCTCGGACGCATCATCAAAGAGGCATTCTACATTGCCCGCACCGGAAAACCGGGCCCGGTCCTCATTGACCTTCCAAAAGATGTCATGGCAGAGCTCGGCAGCGCAGAGTATCCGAAAAACGTCAATATCCGCGGCTACAAACCGAACACCAGCGTTCACATCGGCCAGTTAAAACGTGCGCTGAAAATGCTTTCGAAAGCAAAACGCCCGCTGTTCCTCGCCGGAGGCGGCGTCAACATTGCACATGCGCAGGAAATCTTCCGCGAAGTGGTAGAGAAAACACAGGTGCCGGTTGTTACAACCGTCATGGGACGCGGTGCGATTTCCACGAAACACCCGCTGTTCATCGGAAACCTCGGCATGCACGGCGCGTATGCGGCGAATATGGCAGTCAGCGAGTGCGACCTGCTGTTCTCGATCGGAACACGTTTCAACGACCGTATCACCGGAAAGCTGCATGAATTTGCCCCGCACGCACAGATTGTCCACATCGATATCGACACCGCTTCGATTTCCCGAAACATCCATGTAGACATTCCGATCGTAGCCGATGCAAAAGAGGCAATCACAAAGATGGCAGAGTACGTAGAGCCGTGCAGCACCGGAAAATGGCTCGCCCAGATTGAGGAATGGAAGAACGAGCATCCGCTGACCATGCGCCCGAACAGCGTGATGGGACCGCTCGATATTTTCGATGCCATCAACAAACAGTTCGACGATGCGATCATCGTCACCGACGTCGGACAGCACCAGATGCTGACAAGCCAGTACGTCGACATCACCGAAAACCGTCAGATCATCATGTCCGGCGGCCTTGGAACGATGGGATACGGCCTTCCGGGTGCAATCGGAGCGAAAATTGGAAACCCGGACAAACCGGTCATCGCGATTTCCGGCGACGGCGGTATGCAGATGAATATTCAGGAGCTTGCAACAGCTGTTCTCGAGGAGCTGCCGGTCATCCTGTGTATCTTTAATAATGAATACCTCGGCATGGTACGCCAGTGGCAGAAGCTGTTTTACGGCAAGCGCTACAGCATGACGAACCTGCGCGCCGGCGCACTCTCCCGCAGAACGGACGGAGAAGAGTACCCGGAGTACACGCCGAATTTTATCAAACTGGCTGAGAGCTACGGCGCAAAAGGCATCCGCGTCATGAAGAAAGAAGATATCGCCGCCGCTTTTGAGGAGGCAAAGAAGAACACCAAGACTCCGACGATCATTGAATTTATCATCGATCCGGAGGAAATGGTTTACCCGATGATCAAACCGGGCGGAACGCTCGAAGATATGATTATGGACTGTTAGGAGGACGGCTTTATGAATAAGGGAATGAAAAAAAGATGGATTTCACTGTACGTAGAAAACCAGGTGGGTGTCCTTTCCAAGATTTCCGGGCTTTTCTCCGCGAAAAGCTATAACCTGGACAGCCTGACGGTCGGAACGACCGAGGACCCGACCGTATCGCGTATGACGATCGCCACGGTCAGCGACGACGAGACGTTTGAGCAGATCAAAAAGCAGCTCAACCGCATGGTCGAGGTCATCAAAGTCATCGACTTCACCGACGTGTTTGTGCGCATGAAAGAGATTCTGTATATCAAAGTATTTAACTGCAGCGCAGCCGACAAGGTCGAGCTGTTCCAGATCGCCGAGACATTCAAGGCGAAGGTCATCGACTACGGAAAAGACAGTCTGCTGCTCGAGTTTGTCCAGACGGCAACGAAAAATGATGCGGTTGTAAAGCTGATGAAAGAGGAATTCGGCAAGATCGAGGTCGTGCGCGGCGGAAGCGTCGGCATCGAGTCGATCAATGTGATGGAGCGGTAAAAGAGAGGACGTTTTTGCGTGAACGAAAAGAGTATTACCACAATTACGTTAAAAAAGATCAATAAGAAAAGCGTGTATCAGTACATTTACGATCACCGCCAGACCGCGAAGCAGCAGATTGTGCAGGATCTCTCGATGGGACTCTCGACGGTGAGCCAGAACCTCAATGTGCTTGAAGATGAGGGACTGATCTCCCGCGAGGGCTTTTTCGAGTCGACTGGAGGGCGGAAAGCGCAGGTGATCCAGATCGTGCCGGAGTACCGGATTGCGGTTGGTATCGGCATTCTGAAAAACATGTTCCATCTTGCCGCGGTCAATCTGTACGGAGAGGTGATCGCCGAGGAGACGGCTGCCGTGCCGTTTGCGCAGAGTGATGCGTATTACGACAATCTGGCAACGGCGCTGGAATCGTTTATCGACGACAACGGGTATGACCGGGCGAAGATCCTCGGCGTTTCGATTGCGACGCAGGGCATCCCGGCGCCGGACGGGGCGTCGGTGCTTTACGGAGAGATTCTCCACAATGCGGATATGAAGCTCGCTGACTTTTCCGCACGGATTCCGTATCCGTGCCGCCTCGAGCACGATTCGAAAGCGGCGGCCTCCCTGGAACTCTGGAATCACCCTGAAATTGAGAGTGCGGTGGTCTTTCTGCTGAACCGCAATCTCGGCGGCGCGGTCATTACGAACCACAGGGTGCATCAGGGAATTTCGATGCACAGCGGTACAC
>CAVBNJ010000081.1:0-9685 GCA_963596755.1 bacterium | reverse complement strand
GTGTGTGAGCGATCACAAAACAAGGTGGCACCACGAGTATAAAAATATACCCGCCCTTGGCAAATACCAGAGATGGTTTTTGCCAGGGGCGGTTTTTTTATAACCGAATCCGCAGAAATGGCAGAGTTGTCAGACAAAGGAGAGGAGATAACAAGATGAAACAGATGACGTTAGAAGAAATTTCAAAAGCAGCCTCATCGGGAGATTTTCGGAAAATTCCGGTGAGCAGAGAAATTTATTCGGATATCCGTACACCGGTGGAGACACTGAAAGTCCTGCAGGGCGTCAGCAGCCACTGCTACATGCTGGAAAGTGTGGAGGATAAAAAACAGTGGGGACGCTACACCTTCCTCGGCTACGATCCGTCACTGGAACTCACCTGTGTCAACGGAAACCTGACCATCACCGCCGATGCAGCCGAGATGAAAAAAGTCCAGAACCTGCCGGAGAGCCAGATGGAAAAACTTCCCAACGGACAGTTCCGCCTCACCTGTAAAACCTCCCATCCGGGAACCGTTTTAAAAACCCTGATTGAGGAAAATAAAAGTCCGAAGATCAAAACACTTCCGACCTTCACCGGCGGCCTCGTCGGATATTTCTCCTACGATTATATCAAATACAGCGAGCCGACCTTAAAGCTGGACGCCGAGGATCAGGAACATTTCAAAGATGTAGACCTGATGCTGTTCGACAAGGTCATCGCCTACGATAATTTCCGTCAGAAAATCGTGCTGATGGTCAACATCGAAACCGAAAACCTCGAAGAAAACTACGGGAAAGCCGTACAGGAGCTCGAAAAAATGGAAGAGCTGATCCGGTTCGGAACACCGGCAAAAACAAAAGCCGGCCATTTAAAATCCGAGTTCCGCCCGCTCTTCGATGAAAAAGCATACTGCGAGAAAGTCGAGCAGGTCAAACATTACATTCATGAAGGAGACCTCTTCCAGCTCGTTCTCTCCAACCGGCTGGAAGCCGATTTTGAGGGAAGCCTCCTCGATACGTACCGCGTGCTCCGCACGACGAACCCGTCACCGTATATGTTCTACTTCTCGAGTGACGATGTCGAGATCGCCGGCGCATCCCCGGAAACACTCGTAAAAGTCGAGGACGGAGAAGTCAGAACCTTCCCGCTCGCCGGAACAAGACCGAGAGGAAAGAACTACGAAGAAGACCAGCGTCTGGAAAAAGAACTCCTCGCCGATGAAAAAGAGCGCGCCGAGCACAACATGCTGGTGGATCTTGGAAGAAACGATCTCGGAAAGATCTGTGATTTCGGTACTGTCGAGGTAGAGAAATACATGTCGATCGAGCGTTACTCCCACGTCATGCACATCGGCTCCACAGTAAAAGGACAGCTTCGAAAAGACAAGACAGCCGTCGATGCGATCGATTCCGTCCTCCCGGCAGGAACCCTTTCCGGAGCGCCGAAGCTCCGTGCCTGCCAGATCATCAATGAGCTGGAAAACAACAAGAGAGGCATCTACGGCGGTGCGATCGGCTATCTGGATTTCACCGGAAACATGGATACCTGCATCGCAATCCGGCTTGCATTTAAGAAAAACGGAAAAGTGTTTGTCCGCTCCGGTGCCGGCATTGTAGCCGACAGCGTACCGGAAAAAGAGCATCAGGAGTGCATCAACAAAGCAAAGGCCGTGATGGTCGCACTTGCAGAGGCAGAAGGAGGAAGCAACTTATGATACTGCTAGTAGATAATTATGACAGTTTTTCCTATAACCTGTATCAGCTCGCCGGTTCGATCAACCCGGATATGAAAGTCATCCGAAACGACGAGATGACGATCGACGAGATCCGCGCACTGGCACCGACATCTATTATTTTATCTCCTGGACCGGGCCGTCCGGAGCAGGCGGGCCGCTGCATCGAGATTGTAAAAGAGCTCGGCGGTGAGATTCCGATCCTTGGTGTCTGCCTCGGTCATCAGTCCATCTGTGCAGCGTACGGTGCAACCGTCACCTACGCGAAGCACCTGATGCACGGCAAACAGTCCGACACAACACTGGATCTTACCTCGAAACTGTTCGAGGGCCTGCCGGAAACCGTTCCGGTGGCGCGGTACCATTCCCTGGCAGCCGACGAGGCGACACTGCCGGAAACCTTAAAAGTAACCGCAAGAACCGCAGACGGCGAGGTCATGGCCGTCGAGGACAGCGAGAAAAAAATCTACGGAGTCCAGTTCCATCCGGAATCCATTCTGACCCCGCAGGGAAAAGAAATGATGGAAAACTTCTTAAAGATTACGAAATAGAGCAAAAAGACATCGCAGGAAAGAGAGGAATAAGACATGATTCGGGAAGCAATTGTAAAACTGGTAAACAAAGAAAACCTGACTTACGAGATGGCAGAGGGTGCCATGGATGAAATCATGGGAGGCAAAGCCGATCCGATCCAGATCAGCGCATTCTTAACCGCCATGACGATGAAGGGCGAGACGATCGAGGAGATCACCGCATGTGCCAACGGCATGAGAAAACACGGCGTTCACATGGAGCACGATCAGGAAGTCCTCGAGATCGTCGGAACCGGCGGTGATAAATCCAATTCCTTCAACATCTCAACAACAGCATCCCTTGTGATCTCCGCAGGCGGTGTTGCCGTTGCAAAACACGGAAACCGCGCCGCATCGAGCAAATCCGGTGCAGCCGATTGCCTCGAAGCGCTCGGTGTGAAAATCGATCTGGAGCCGGAAAAAAACAAAGAAGTTCTTGAAAAATTAGGAATCTGTTTCCTGTTCGCACAGAAATACCACATGTCCATGAAATACGTAGCGCCGGTCCGCAAAATGCTCGGCATCCGCACCATTTTCAACATCCTCGGACCGCTGACCAACCCGGCAGCAGCCACGATGCAGGTCATGGGTGTCTACGAAGAAGCACTCGTCCGCCCGATGGCAGAGGTTCTCTCCAACCTCGGTGTCAAACGCGGCATGGTGGTATACGGCCAGGACTGCCTCGATGAAATTTCCTTAAGTGCACCGACAAGCGTCTGCGAGATCAAGGACGGAACCTTTGAAGAATACGTCATCACACCGGAGCAGTTCGGTATGACGAGATGCAAAAAAGAAGATCTCGTCGGCGGAACCCCACAGGAGAATGCAGAAATCACGAAAGAAATCCTCGCAGGAAAGAAAGGCCCGGCAAGAGACGCCGTTGTCCTTAACGCAGCCGCAGCCCTTCACATCGCAAAAGAAATCCCGATGCAGGATGCTGTAAAACTGGCGGAAGAGCTGATTGACAGCGGAAAAGCACAGGAAAAACTCGAAGAGTTCGCTGCACTTACCAACAAACTGGCAGAAGAGGAATAAAGATATGATACTGGAAACGATTGCAGAAGCTACAAGAAAGCGGGTCGCCGCCGAAAAGGAAAGCTGCTCTCTGGAAGAAATGAAGAAAAAAGCAGAGGCGATGAACCCGGACACCGGATTCCCGTTTGAAAAAGCGCTGAAAAAGCCGGGAATGTCCTTTATCTGCGAAGTGAAAAAAGCATCCCCGTCGAAAGGCATCATCGCAGAAGATTTCCCGTATCTGGAAATCGCGAAAGAGTACGAGGCTGCCGGCGCATCCGCCATTTCCTGCCTGACCGAGCCGGAGTATTTCAAAGGCGACAAGCGCTACTTAAAAGAAATCGCAGAAACCGTATCCATTCCGGTCCTGCGGAAAGATTTTACGGTTGATCCTTATATGATCTACGAGGCAAAAGTGCTCGGCGCATCCGCCGTTCTTCTGATCTGTGCACTGCTGCTGGAGGAGACCTTAAAAGAATATCTCAAACTCGCACATTCCCTCGGTCTTTCCGCTCTGGTGGAAGCACACGATGAGGAAGAAGTTGCGATGGCGCTTCGCGCCGGAGCGCGGATCATCGGCGTCAACAACCGCAATTTAAAGGACTTCACCGTCGATATCCACAACAGCGAACGGCTGCGGGAGCTCGTCCCGGAATCGATTGCTTTCGTTTCCGAGAGCGGCATCAAAACACCCGATGATGTCGGACGGCTGTATCAGAATAAAACCGACGCCGTTCTGATCGGCGAAACACTGATGCGGAGCAGCGATAAAAAAGCAGAGCTTGAAAAACTCTCTTCAATGTGTTAAAGTGGTAACGTACGTACGCGAAACGAAACAGCGTGCGGGGAGTTAAAGTTATGAAAGAACAGACCAGAATAAAGATCTGCGGGCTCACACGGCTGGAGGATATCGACGCGGTGAATGAGCTGAAGCCGGAATATGTAGGCTTTGTCTTTGCAAAAAGCCGCAGACAGATTACAAAAGAGCACGCCGTGACGCTGCGGCGCTATCTGGACCCCGAAATCCAAGCAGTCGGCGTTTTCGTCAACGAGCTGCCGGCGATTGTCGCAGGATACCTCGAGGAGGGCGTGATCGACCTGGCACAGCTCCACGGAAATGAGAGTGAAGAATATATTCATTCGCTTCGGTTCCGCACCGGCGGAGAACTGATCAAGGCATTTTCCATCAAAACCAGGGAGGACGTGGAACGGGCGAAAAAAAGCAGCGCCGACTACATCCTGCTGGACCACGGAAAAGGCGGCACCGGCGAATCCTTCGACTGGTCGCTGATCAGAGATATGGACCGCCCGTATTTCCTTGCGGGAGGCCTGAACGCGGAAAATGTGGAACAGGCGATTTTACAGACACATCCTTTTGCCGTCGACATCAGCAGCGGTGTCGAGACAGACGGCATAAAGGACCCGAAAAAAATCACAGAATGCATAAGGAGGATAAGACATGTCTGACGGAAGATTTGGTATTCACGGAGGCCAATACATACCGGAAACTCTGATGAATGAAATTATCAATCTGGAAAAACAGTACAATTATTATAAAAACGATCCGGAGTTCTGCCAGGAGCTCGATGACCTGCTGAAAAACTACGCAGGCCGCCCGTCCCTTCTCTATTACGCAGAGAAGATGACAAAAGACCTAGGCGGAGCTAAGATTTACCTGAAACGTGAGGATCTGAACCACACCGGAGCCCACAAGATCAACAACGTGCTCGGACAGTGCCTCCTTGCAAAGAGAATGGGCAAAACCCGTGTCATCGCAGAGACCGGAGCCGGCCAGCACGGCGTGGCAACTGCAACCGCAGCAGCCCTGATGGGACTGGAATGCGAGATTTTCATGGGAAAAGAAGATACCGACCGTCAGGCCCTCAACGTATACCGGATGGAGCTCCTCGGAGCAAAAGTAAATGCAGTGACGACCGGAACGATGACCTTAAAAGATGCGGTCAACGAGGCAATGCGTGAATGGGTATCCCGCGTGGATGACACTCATTACGTACTCGGTTCCGTTATGGGACCGCACCCGTTCCCGACCATCGTCCGCGATTTCCAGGCAGTCATCAGCAAAGAAGCAAGAGAGCAGATCCTGGAAAAAGAAGGAAAACTGCCGAAAGCCGTTATGGCATGCGTCGGCGGCGGAAGCAATGCGATGGGTATGTTCTATAACTTTATCAACGATAAAGACGTACGCCTGATCGGCTGCGAGGCAGCAGGCCGCGGCATCAACACCGCAGAGACAGCAGCAACCATCGCAACCGGAACACTCGGCGTTTTCCACGGCATGAAATCCTATTTCTGCCAGGATAAATACGGCCAGATCGCACCGGTTTACTCGATCTCTGCCGGCCTTGACTACCCGGGCATCGGACCGGAGCACGCACATCTGCACGACATCGGCCGTGCCGAATACGTTCCGGTAACGGACGACGAAGCGGTAGAAGCTTTTGAATACCTCGCAAGAACCGAGGGTATCATCTGTGCGATCGAGAGCGCCCATGCGGTAGCACATGCGATGAAGATCGCCAAAGAATTCAGTCCGGAAGACTCCATCATCATCTGCCTGTCCGGACGCGGAGACAAAGACGTAGCAGCCATTGCAAGATACAGAGGGAGGGACCTTCATGAGTAAAGTAACAGAAGCATTTTCAAACGGCAAAGCATTCATTCCGTTTCTGACAGCCGGAGACCCGAACATTGAAAAGACAGAGAGCTATATTCTGGAACTCGAAAAAGCCGGTGCAGACCTGATCGAGATCGGCATCCCGTTCTCTGACCCGATTGCCGAGGGTGTTGTCATCCAGGAGGCGGATCTCCGCTCCTTAAAAGCAGGAACCACAACCGACAAAATTTTTGATATGGTAGCATCCGTGCGGAAAAAAACAGACATTCCGCTGGTCTTCATGACCTACTTAAACCCGGTATTCCACTACGGTTATGAGCCGTTCTTCGCAAAATGCGAGGAAGTCGGCATCAACGGTATCATTATCCCGGATATGCCGTACGAGGAAAAGGGTGAATTAAACGATATCGCACGCAGCCACCAGGTAGATGTCATTTCCCTGATTGCACCGACCTCCGAGCAGCGCATCCAGAAAATCGCAGCAGATGCAGAGGGCTTCATTTACCTTGTATCTTCCATGGGTGTAACCGGTGTCAGAAGTGAAATCAAGACCGATCTGGATTCCATGATCGCCGCAATCCGCAAAGTAACCGACGTTCCGGTAGCCGTAGGCTTCGGTATCAATACGACGGACCAGGCTGCTAAAATTGCGAAAATCGCGGACGGTGTTATCGTCGGAAGCGCCATCGTAAAAATGATCGCCCAGTACGGAACCCATGCAGAACAGCATATCTATACGTATGTCCGTATGATGAAAGAGGCTGTCATGACGGCAAATAAATAAAACCCGCGTCATTGCGTGTTTGAAAAAACTGTGTTAAGATGAGAGCGTGTCTGAAACGAACCGTTTTGGACACGCTTTTTCGATGAAAAAATATAGATGCCTGACGGAAATACCGTCAGATAAGATATGGAGGAAAAACGTGTTAGATGTATGTTTACTGGGAACAGGCGGCATGATGCCTCTGCCAGGCAGACGCCTTACCGCCCTGATGACCCGATACAACGGAAGCAGCCTTCTGATCGACTGCGGCGAGGGAACCCAGGTTGCCATCAAAGAGAAAGGCTGGACCTTCAAGCCGATCGATGCAATCTGCTTCACCCATTACCACGCAGACCACATCAGCGGCCTTCCGGGACTTCTCCTCACGATGGGAAACACCGACAGGAGAGAACCTCTTACGATGATCGGCCCGAAAGGCCTTGAGCGCGTCGTCAATTCGCTCCGCGTGATCTGCCCGGAACTGCCGTTCCCGATCGTATTTCACGAGGTAACAGGCCCGGAAGAAGTCATTGAAATGAACGGCTACAAAATTACAGCCTTCCGCGTGCAGCACAACATCACCTGCTACGGCTATTCCCTGGAAATCTCCCGCAAGGGAAAATTCGATGTGGAGCGCGCCAAAGCACAGGAGATCCCGATCAGATGCTGGAATCCGCTGCAGAAAGGCGAGACTGTCACCCTGGATGGAAAGACGTATACGCCGGATATGGTTCTTGGCCCGGCCAGAAAGGGACTGAAAGTGACCTACTGCACCGACACCCGCCCGATCCCGTCGATCTCCGAGCATGCAAAAGGCTCCGACCTTTTCATCTGCGAGGGAATGTACGGCGAACCGGAAAAACAGGCAAAAGCAAAAGAATTTAAGCATATGACCTTTTATGAAGCGGCAAAGCTGGCAAAGGACGCCGAAGTCGCCGAAATGTGGCTGACCCATTTCTCCCCGTCGCTCGTAGGCCCGCAGCGCTATATGGACGATGTACAGAAGATTTTCCCGGCAGCAGAGCTTGGAAAAGACGGAAGGTCAGTAGAATTGTTATTTGAAGAGGAAACGAAAAATGAGTGAAAAAGATACCCTGATTCTTGCAATTGAGAGCTCCTGCGATGAAACGGCAGCATCCGTCGTAAAAAACGGCAGATGCGTCCTGTCAAACATTATTTCATCCCAGATCGCCATTCACACCCTGTACGGCGGTGTTGTGCCGGAGATTGCATCAAGAAAACATATTGAAAAGATCAATCAGGTCGTGGAAGCTGCGTTAAAAGAAGCAGATGTCACCCTGGATGATATCGATGCCGTCGGTGTTACGTACGGACCTGGCCTTGTCGGCGCGCTCCTTGTCGGCGTAGCAGAGGCAAAAGCCATCGCCTATGCCAAAAAGAAACCGCTGGTCGGCGTGCACCACATCGAGGGCCACGTTTCGGCAAACTATATCGAACACCCGGACCTGGAACCGCCGTTTTTGTGTGAAATCATTTCCGGCGGCCATACCCATCTGGTCATCGTGAAAGATTACGGTTCCTTTGAAATTCTCGGAAGAACGAGAGACGACGCAGCAGGAGAAGCTTTCGACAAAGTAGCCCGTGCGATCGGCCTTGGTTATCCGGGCGGACCGAAGATCGACAAACTCGCAAAAGAGGGAAATCCGCATGCCATCGAATTCCCGAGAGCCCACATGGAGGATGCACCGTACGACTTCAGCTTCAGCGGTGTAAAATCCGCCGTTTTAAATCATCTGAACAAATGCCGTATGACAGGCGAGCCGATTGTCGAAGCAGACATCGCTGCGTCCTTCCAGCAGGCTGTTGTAGACGTTCTGGTGGATAATGCCATCCGTGCGGCAAAAGACTACCATATGGACCGTCTGGCGATCGCAGGCGGCGTTGCATCGAACGGAGCACTCCGCGCGGCCATGGAAGCGGCGTGTGAGAAAGAGGGCATCCGTTTCTACCGTCCATCCCCGATTTTCTGTACCGACAATGCGGCAATGATCGGCGTGGCGGCTTACTACGAGTACCAGAAGGGAACCCGCCACGGCTGGGACCTGAATGCAGTACCAAACCTGAAACTGGGAGAACGGTAAAGAAATATGAACGAGAAGAGAGAAAAGTATACCGCGGTCGTCCTGGCCGCGGGAAAAGGAACGAGAATGGGAACAAGTGTTGCCAAGCAGTTCCTTTCCATCGGGGAAAAGCCGGTCGTCGTCTATGCACTGGAAGCTTTTGAGCAGTTTGATCCGATTGATCAGATCATTCTTATGACAGGAGCAGATAAAATCGAATACTGCCAGAAGGAAATTGTTGAGAAATACGGAATCAGCAAGACGGTTCTGGTCTGTGCCGGCGGAAGCGAGCGCTATGAGTCCGTCTGGAAAGCACTGCAGGCCTTAAAGAAGCTGGAGCAGGGAGCAGAGAAGAAAACAGACTATATCCTGATTCATGATGGTGCACGTCCGTTCTTAAGCCAGGAGATGCTGGAACGGCTCTGCGCAGGCGTGGAAAAGGAGAAAGCCTGCGTTCTTGGCATGCCGGTAAAAGATACGATTAAAATTACAGATGAGAACGGCAGAATAAAAGAAAGCCCGAGAAGAGATCTCGTCTGGCAGGCACAGACCCCGCAGGCGTTTGCAGCGGAGCTTCTCTTTTCTGCGTTCGAAAAACTGATGCAGCACTCGACAGAAGGAATCACGGATGATGCCATGGTGGCGGAGCAGGAGATGGGAATACCATCGGTGATGATAAAAGGCGGTTATGAAAATATAAAGATTACAACACCGGAAGATCTGCTTGTTGCGGAAAGTTTTCTACAGAAAAAGTGAAAAAACGAAAATACAAGAAGCAAAATAATATATAGCAAAAACAAAAGTGTGAATTGCAAAAACGGGAAAAACAGCGAAAACGAAAAAGAAATTGAAAAAAATGTAAAAAAATTCAAAAAAGTGGTTGACATTCTGAAACACTGCTGATA